>JABSPR010000197.1 GCA_013214975.1 Flavobacteriales bacterium | reverse complement strand
GGATCTACACCCAATTGAATAAAATGCTTAATGTGCTTCTTTGCAACGGATCGTCTTGCTTTAACTTTTACTTTTCTTTTGGCATTGGGTTTCTTTAGAGGAAAATACTCCTTTAAAATCTTTAATTTACAGTCTGTAAGCATTCTATCCTCCTTGGGGTTAAATACAAAGTCATAAAATACTTTTACAGGTTTAAATTTAGAATACAATTCCAATACCTGATCTTGAAGCTGTTCCTTTTCAAGCGAGTCTAAATATTTTTTAAGTTTTCTTTTACTCAACTAATTAAAGTATTAACGGGTTGTAAAGTAATTTTTATCAATTCTGCTTACACAGTTCCTCCTTGATCAAGTTAACTTTTAAAACCGTGTTATTGATCCAATCCTCAGGTTCTTGAAAGTTATCACCAGGTAAAAACTCCCTATTCAATAAATCTTTAACCCCATTAGCGATTTGCAAATATGGGGATATTCCTTCCTCTCCAATTTCTATTTGAATATTTACTAACTGAGCTATAACTTCTGTATACGCATTTGAAGCTGAATTCTTTGTTTGATATCCTGGGTTTACGGTATGAACATTGTTTTTTCGTGAGTAGAAATATATTTTCAATTGCTCCATCATATTAACCATTAAATTCCCTATAGCGCAAAATCTAGTTGAATATTTATACAAATACCTCTTTACTATAATAGAACTGTCTTGAATGGCAAGGTTAAGTCCAGAATTCATTGAATTATAATATTCCCTATCTATCTCCTTATAGTCCGATAACTCCTTGGGTAAATTCAGAAACTCCATATTAACATTTTGAAACAAAAAGCGATAAAAACACTCTATTTGAGATGAACTTTTCGAGCTCAAAATACCATAAACCAATGCTGTATTAGTCAATACTTTATTTCTTAGGATATAGGCAAAATCAGATGTAGCTCCCAGCGCCCACTCTCCTTCTATTGCAATATCAATCCAAGCTCTCATCTTTTCCTCTTCACTTATTTCAAATAAAGCAAAGTATTGCGGTACATATAGTTGATATTGCTCTCCTAATATTCCTTTGATCTCATAGCCGTCTCCAAACACTTGAATGAAATCAGTATACGATTTAGGAAAGAGCCTGAAGTACTCCTCTTGATTTCGTCGAATATCCTGAGATCTCAGGTTATTAAATGCAATAATAAAGGAATCAATATTCTGAATTTGAGAATACGACGTGGAACTAAAAGAGATAAAGAATAAAATTAAAACCCATTTCATTTTATGCTCATTATTTAAAATGAACATTAAAGATAAGCTTCAATTAATTCTAAAGTAACGATATAAGATAATGTGTTTTTATCTAAGCAATTTCAAAATGAAGATTTGGAATATCTAGGTATTTTGATTCTGCCGTAAGAGAAATTATATTTTCAAATATAATGCTATCTCCTGCCCCTAATTTGCCCATCTGAGACTTCATTTCTTTGGTAAAGTAGCTATTAGAAGCACAAAATTTGCTTTCTGTTAATTCTGAATCAATAGTCATTGTAAAGAATATTACTTGAGCTTGACTAAGTGCTTTTTCTATATTGGGGATCATGTTTGGTGTTATGTTAGAACAATTTAATTTGGATATTGTATTGATCAGTCATTTTTTACGATAAAAAAAGCTATCTGTTACAAGCAAATCCGTTTAAATATTACTCTTTTTAGAAAACCCTAATTGACAAAATCATATTTATCACATTAACAGAATGTTAACAGTGCTTTTATACGCTATAAAAAAAACATTATTCATTAAATTAATTCTGAATTGGATCAATTACTCTTAATTTTCTCTTGTTCTTCAGCAGTTATCTCTAGATAATTATTCTTTTTAATAGCACTGTATGCTCTATCTAAACAAATTTGAATTTCCTTTTCATTCAAAGAAGATTTGAAAAGAACGGTTATACTGAGAGTTTCTTTGAGTATGGATATAGCCATCGTATAATCTTTTAAGGCCAAATATATTTTTCCGATGAGTATTTTTGAGCTTATAGCATCCTGTTGTTTAGATTTTGCCCGAATGTTATGACTCATCTTTACACAACTTAGGGCATCGTCTAAACTTCCTAGTTCTAGTAACGTGATTCCTAAATCATGTAGTGCTCTCGACCTTTGAGTTGGTGTTGCTGAACTTATCAGTGCTTCGTCGAGAAACCTTCTAGATTCGCCCCAATTGTTTTGCAATCGAAAAAGTGTTGATAATCCACAATACAACTCAAACCGACCATTTTTTCTTTCGTTATAATATGAATCGCTGAGTCCTTTTTCGAAGTAATCCAAGGCATCGTCATATTGTCCAAATCCGGTTGATACTTGTCCTAGATTACACATTAGAAGCTCATAATATGTAGGAACTGGATCACTATATTTTAGGAATTCCTCTGCGATAATGAATTCGGCCAATGCTAATTCTTGATCTCCCATTGCAAGAAGGTTCTTACCATAAAAAAACCGGCAAAGGCCTTGGATATTCAGATCGTCAAGGTCATCACACTTTTTCAAAAGGGATAGTAAGCATGCGCTTGCTTCATTGTAATTATCGGTTAGATATAAATCTATCCCAAGTAGTAATGTTTTTAGAGTTTTGGCTTCATCATTTTCATCTTGAAGTTGCTCACACAGTTTAGTTATTCGACCAAGATACTTTCCATAATCCATATATTCCCCACCACTTGTATGTTCCAAATAGTCGAACACCAAGGACTTTAGAAAACTTGGGCTTTTTCTTACTTTTTCTACTTGACTATCGAAATCTATTCTTTTCACTAATAATATTTAGGAATGCGTTGTAAATACGCTCACCCAAATTAATCAGTTAAAATAAATTCTAGATTTCGACGAAGGAATGGATCTTTACAAGGAAATACGTACTTATTACAAACAAAGCTAGCAGAATACTCTTGTTTTATCGTGGGCAACCTTGTGGGTTAAACCAGATGTTAGGTTCACCACCATTACCTATAGCTCTAATCCAACCCTTTTCAGACTTAACATAGCTGGCACTATTTTCACAAGGGTCACGAGTATAAATTTTAACGCTTACCTCTAACCAATTATCTACTCTTTTACCTGTTAATATTATTTTATTCTCCTTCCCTTTTAAATAATCAACTACAGTACTGTTATATTTAGAATCAGTTTTTAATTCGAGTCCTTTACCAGAAGAACTAATTGGAAAGCAAGGATATCTTTGACCTTTTAAGAAATCAGCATATTGCTCTATTATTAATCCATGTTTCTTTAAATCACTAATTTTAACCCACACTCCTGAATTTACTGTATTCCCTAATATTTGTATAAAACCAGCTTCGCTTTTATAAAATTTTAGATACCATCCATTTCTGATTACCTCTTGAAAGTCGTTCAAGTTTAAATCATACTTTTTTTCATCCTTTATTAAAGAATATTCATTTACGGATTTAAAATTCTCTCTACTTGGATTCTTTCTTCTAATCTGACCAACAAGTGCGCCTAAAGCATTATTATATACATTGATTGGCTCAGTAGAAAAATTAACTTTTGCAGAAACATTACCCGATTTACTACTTACAACACCCAAACCCCAGACCAACCCAGAAGATGGACTTCCTTTAGAAGAACTTTTTTCGGTCGTAGCAACACCCGCAGTTTTGGTGTAGAAAAGTGAATATTTATTATTCTTAATCATTAAAGCTGTCCCCTTTACCTTGTACCATTCCATTTCAGTGTACGGTATGTAATCCCGATATTTCAATTGACCTCCTCCACATGCATGAGATTTACAGTATTCTTTATTTGCAATAAACTTTCCCGATGATAACATTAGATATCTAGAAGAGCAATTATCGCAATCAGAAATGAATTGCATCATTTTACCTGATAGCTTTATTTTATGAGATGCCAAATTCGCGTTTAATCTCAATGACTTTCCTGTTTGTGCACTCGTTATTTTAGCAAGCTTCCAACTTCCCTTAGCATCACCTTGTGAGTATGTATTAAAAGATAAAATAGAAACGAGAAAAATTGTGGCAATAATATTATTCATCAGCTAATTATAAATTCGAGTGTTTCATTTCTTATTAAAACGGATTGGTAGCCCATACTGAAAGTTCTGGAATAAATCCTCTGTCGTCCATTACTAAGACATTCTTAACTGCAATGGCAATTTCTACAGGTGTTAATTTATTACTCGACTCTTCTTTTTCTATTCTGTCCTTATTCCCAAAGGCAGTGGGAACTTCTGAAGGATTGATTAGTGATACTCTAATATTATGTTTCCTTAATTCAGCTCTCCAGCATTCGGTAAGACCTCTCATCGCAAATTTAGAAGCGCAATAAACACTACCATTTGCGTAACCACTTAATGAAGCCGTAGAACCGATATTAATAATATTTCCTTTTCCTATTTTCTTAAATTCTTTAACTACAAGTTGAGTTAGAATAGTGAGGCCGAAAACGTTTGTTGAAAATATTTCTTGCATAAAATCTAATGTGATATCCTCGAGAGAAGCCCTTTGACCAATACCAG
>JABSPR010000196.1 GCA_013214975.1 Flavobacteriales bacterium | reverse complement strand
TGTTTGATTGTTGCTTTTGGTTGCCAGATTTTCTTACCGATAAAACAATTGATTTGGCCTGAAAAGTCTTACCCCCGGTATTAACTCTGGCCCCTGCAATTTTTATATTTCCCTGTTTCTTTGCGGTTAGTATGTATGAATAAGTTGTTGAATTCGTAACATGTCCATTTACGTTAGACATGCTCGATCCCATATTGGGTCCACCTAAAACATTAAAGTAATGCAGGTCTGGTCCTTGGAAATTTGATCCGTTAGATTGTAATTCGAATGTTAATTGAAATCGCTCGCCTACGTTAACCGGGTTTTTACTAACAGAAGCCGTAAACTGTTGCGCAATGCTCATCGAACTTAGAAGCATCATTATTGAGATAAATAAAAATCTACGCCGTGTTGTTGAAATGGAATAAAAATCTCTTGTTACCATGGTTTGTTTATTTGAATAACTTGAGATTTTTGTTTTTTCTTCATCAATTCTTTTTGCAGTTCTTCTTCATCGTTATTAAGAGCATCTAGCAAACGTTCTGCATCTTCTTTAGAAACCCCATCTCTTTCTTCCGGCTTAGGCTGTTCCTTTTTATCATCGCCTTCATCTTCTTTCTCTTCGTCTTTATCACCATCCTTTTTGTCTTCATCCTTCTCCTTATCTTCATCTCCTTCCTCTTTGTCGCCATCTTCTTCCTCGTTTTTATCTCCATCTTTTTTCTCTTCATCTTCTTTCTTTTCTTTGTCCTCATTCTCTTTATCGTCTTCTTTTTTGTCCTGATCTTGTTTTTGCTGTTCTTGTTGTTTTTTTAGCCTTTGAGCATAAGAGAGATTATGTTTCGTATCGTAATCGTTCGGGTTATTCATCAACGACTTTTTATATGCATCGATTCCCTTATCGATTTTGTTGTTTTTTATATGTGCGTTTCCAAGGTTGTGGAATGCTTTGGCAATATTTTCTTTAGATGTTTCCTGATTTGTAAGTAATTCAAACTGATCGGCTGCTTCCTCATATTTTTCTTGACGATAATAGGAATCACCCAGGTTAAAGCCACCTTCGAATGAATTCTGGTCTTTATTTAATGCTTCATCATATTTACTGGATGCTTCTTCGAAATTACCGGTGTCGTACAGTTTATTACCATCTCTAATAAGATGATTTCCTTCCCCTTGCGCAAGTACTGCCAGAGGAATTAAGTTAAGAAGGAATGCAATTAAATACTTCATGATTTCTTTGATTCGCCAAACAAATTAAGAGATTTCAGCCATTTGTTTTTTCTGTCTGATAAGAATAGATCTAAAATTAGAAGTAATAAGGCAGGAAACAGGAAATATTGAAATCGATCTTCGTAATCCGAAAACACTTTAGAATCAAATTCTTGCTTCTCTAGTTTGTTGAATTCATCAAATAATCTATCCAAGTCGCTTGAGGTATTTCCTGCACGTATATAGGCACCCTCTCCATAAGATGCTACTTGCTTTAACATAGTTTCATTAAGCTTTGTAACAATTGTTCCGCCATCTCTGTCCTTTTCATACCCTTGTTTTCTCCCTCCTTGATAAACGGGGATTGGTCCTCCTTTGGCAGAGCCAAGACCAACGGTATGAACGATGATTCCTTTAGACACAGCATTCTCAGCTTCTTGTAAAGCGTCGTCTTCATGGTTCTCTCCATCTGTAATTATTACAAGAGCTTTATTTCTTTCGTTCTCTTCACCGAAAGCTCCATAACTTCTTCTAATAGCGCTTCCAATGGCGGTTCCTTGATTTGGTATTATTCCAATATTAACCGTTGATAAGAATAATTTGGCTGCCGAATAGTCAAGAGTTAAGGGTAGTTGCACATATGCTTCAGCTCCAAAAACGATAAAGCCAATTCTATCGTTTTTTAGCCTGGAAACTAGTTTGGAAATCATTTGTTTGGCTCTTTCTAGTCTATTTGGCTGAAGATCCTCAGCCATCATGCTTCTAGATAAATCGATTGCTATAATAACATCTATCCCCTCTCTTTTAACCTCTTTTAGTTTAGAGCCGATTTGGGGATTAACCAATCCAATTACCAATAGAGTAATTATAGTAATTCCGATTAACTGTTTTAAAATGGGTTTTACTTTGGATAGATCAGGTAAGAGTTGAGCAACTAGTTTAGGATCTCCATAAGATGCAATAGCATTTTTACGCCACCTCTTGTTCAAAGAATAAATGAGTATCATCACAGGAATTAACCCAAGAAGGTAGAAATATTCGATATTTAAAAACCTGAACATCTAAGGAATACTTTTGAAATAAGTGTTTTTTAGTACTGCCTCTAGTAAGAATGCAGCCAGCGCAATAATAGCCAAAGGGAAATATTCTTCTTTTGTCGATTTGAAATTATTCTCCTGAATTTTAGTCTTCTCTAAAAGATCTATTTCTTCATAAATGTCTTTCAGTTTACTATTGTTGGTAGCTCTAAAGTATTTTCCGTCGGTATGAGCTGATATCTGTTGAAGAGTCTCCTCGTCAATATTAACTTCAACCATGTCGTAAACATATGTACCATTAGGTCTAATTCCAACAGGACCTTTTGCTTGCCCTATTGTACCAACACCAATTGTATAAACACGAATGCCAAAAGCAGCGGCTATGTCTGCAGCCGTCATGGGTGTCACAGATCCTGCATTACTTACGCCATCTGTTAATAGAATAATTACTTTGCTCTTTGCATCACTATCTTTTAGTCGGGAAACAGCCGTGGCTAAACCAAGTCCGATTGCGGTTCCGTCTTTGATCATCCCTGTTTTAATATCTTGGAATAGGTTTGTTAAAACGGCATGGTCTGAGGTAAGTGGACATTGCGTAAAACTCTCTCCGCTGAAAATCACTAGCCCAACGCGATCGTTTGGACGGTTTGAAATAAATTCCATTGCAACATCTTTCGAGGCCTCAAGACGATTTGGCTTTAGATCCATTGCCAACATGCTAGAGGAAATATCAAGACTCATAACAATATCGATTCCTTCAATAGACTCTTCCATCCAACTCGAACTAGATTGAGGTCGGGCTAAGGCTATAAATATTGCTCCAATTGCAATGCATCGAAGGGCGATCAGACTATGTCTTAAATTCGCTTTGACAGAATTAGTTGATTCGAAATAGGAGAGAGTTGATGTTTTAACATCGGGTGCATCTTTAATCGAAGAATAGAAATATCTAAATACTAGTATTGGAATAAGTATTAGTCCATACAAGAATAGAGGATGTGCGAATGTAATGTCGTTCATCATTCTGGACTAACGTTTATAGGTGCTTCCTTTGGAGTTTCAATAGGAGTAGTTTTATTCACGAACTCAAAAGCATTCGTTAAACATATCTCACACTCTTGTACTAATGGTTTTTGCTTTGCGAATTTTACACCATCAGCCATTCTAAGTATGTTACTTAATTGGGATTTTATTTGGGTACCTATTTGAATTCGTTCAAGGCAATCTAATATTTCTTCTGTGGTCATTTCCATCGCATTAAGTTGGTATCGTCCGTGGATATAAACTCTAATAATGTCTGTAAGCGAACTGAAATATGGCTTCGTGCTTTTATCTAACCATGTTTTGTCCTTTTTTAAGATCGCCAATTCTTCGAGGGCCTTTATTTCAGGAGAAATTTTAGGTATTTCAATTTCTTGAGGAATAAAATCTGTCTCTTTTCGTTTTTTAATGTACCACCATATACTAACTGCAGCTCCAAGAAGGAGGATAATTAGGAGTCCAATCTTCCAGTACTTCTTAAATAGTTCTTGCCAAGTAATGGGTGTATCGATAGGTGGTTTAATATCTCTTATTTCTTCTTCCGGAAGAATTTCAATATTGTTAACGGCAAGCAGTAAAGCATTCGACTCTATAAAAGTTGAATCATCAATAGATTTAATATTTATTTTGAATGGGGGTATTGCATGGTATCCAGAATCAAAAGATGTA
>JABSPR010000195.1 GCA_013214975.1 Flavobacteriales bacterium | reverse complement strand
TAACAATCATCTTCCCAAGGCCAACTGAAAGATAAAAATCTCCTATTGAAGTAGAAATCAATGACCCAACTGCAATTTTAGTATGCTCGTAAGTAGGGTTAATATTTCCAACAAAAACAAATAACTTATTGACTTCGGCTAGCTGAACAGCATTCTTCTCCTGTTCAAGTTGAGCCATGGCTCTCCCTGTTTCATGCTTATCGCCGGCTGAGCTTTTTGTATCGCTCGCTGCCGACTTCCTTGCCTCGTCTATTACTTTTTGAAAAAAAGAAATACGTTCTTCTAGAACAAGTAAACACTGTTTATGAACATCAATTTTGTTCACTCAGGTTAGTTATATCTTACGCATTCTTAAACTTTGAGGAGTAACTTCCAAGTACTCATCATCTCGGATATACTCCATAGCTTCCTCTAAAGAATGCCTGATTGCTGGAGCAATATTCAAACCAGCATCTGTACCAGACTTACGCATGTTTGTTAATTGCTTTCCTTTCACCAAGTTTAGCTCAAGATCATTATCTCTAGAGTGCTCTCCAATAACTTGTCCTTTATAAATTACGTCTCCAGGAGCTACAAAGAACTTACCTCTATCTTGTAATTTATTCAACGCAAATGCGGTAACGGAACCCGCTTCCATAGAAACTAATGATCCTTTATTGTTATCATTAATCTCCCCTTTATGTGGCTCGTAGCTAGCAAAACGGTGTGTCATTACTGCTTCACCAGAAGTAGCTGTTAACATTTTGTTTCTTAAACCAATTAATCCTCTTGAAGGAATATTGAACTCTAAATGCTGTAAATCACCTTTAGGCTCCATGATAAGCATATCTCCTTTTCTTGCAGAAACCAACTCAACAGCTTTACCACTGTGTTGTTCTGGTACATCGATTACCAATGTCTCGTAAGGCTCGCATCTTTTACCATCAATATCTTTAATGATTACTTTAGGCTTACCTACTTGAAGCTCGTACCCTTCTCTTCGCATTGTTTCAATAAGCACAGATAAATGAAGGATCCCACGTCCAAACACGTTGAATTTATCTTCAGTATCTGTTTTCTCAACTCTTAATGCTAAGTTTTTCTCTATCTCTTTGTACAATCTATCTCTTAAGTGTCGAGAGGTAACGAACTTACCTTCCTTACCAAAAAATGGTGAGTTGTTAATTGTAAATAACATACTCATAGTAGGCTCATCCACTGCAATTCTTACAAGTTCCTCAGGATTTTCTAAATCTGCAATAGTATCGCCAATTTCGAAATCATCTACACCAACAATGGCACAAATATCTCCACATTGCACTTCATTTACAGACTCTCTACCCAAACCAATGAATACATGCAATTCTTTTATCCTAACCTTTTTCTTAATACCATCCTTTTTACAAAGCATGTAATCCTGTCCAATCTTAAGAGATCCTCTAAAAAGTCGCCCAATTGCGATACGTCCTACGAAGCTTGAGAAATCTAAAGAGGTTATTTGCATTTGCGGTGTACCTTCAACCATTGGAGTTTCTGGTATTACTTCTAAAATAGTATCCAGTAACGTAAAAATATCTTCTGTTGGTTTCAACCAATCTTTTGCCATCCATCCTTGTTTAGATGAACCATAAATTGTCTCAAATTCCAATTGATCCTCAGTAGCGTCTAAGTTAAACATCAAATCAAATACTTTCTCTTGTACTTCATCTGGCTTACAGTTTTCCTTATCTACTTTATTTATTACTAGAATTGGCTTAATACCCAAAGAAAGTGCCTTACCTAAAACAAATCTTGTTTGTGGCATTGGTCCTTCAAAAGCATCAACTAATAGCAAAACACCATCCGCCATTTTCAATACACGCTCAACTTCCCCACCAAAATCGGCGTGACCAGGAGTATCAATAATATTAATTTTAGTTCCTTTATAATCAACAGATACGTTCTTAGAAACGATTGTAATACCACGCTCACGTTCCAAGTCATTGTTATCCAAAATTAGATCATCGCTTTCCTCTCGGTCCGATAATACGTTACATGACTCAATAATTCTATCTACCAAAGTTGTTTTACCGTGGTCAACGTGTGCTATAATAGCTATATTTCTAATCGCTTCCATATCCTAAATTTAAGCCGGCAAAGATAGGTAACAAAAAGGACATAGCTACCTATTATTGAATTGTTTGATCATTACATTAAAAACCCAGCATATCTACCTACAAACCATACACCATAACACCCTCGATAGAAGATCGATACGTTTTATTAAATTTATATAATAGAAGGCCAATAGTTTTGGGAATAAAACTTGCTTATCAGCAATAATATGATTCGTAATAAATTAACAAAACATCTTGCGTTTCGATACGTAGGAGAAGTAAAACCAGACTAAAATACAGATATGAAATTATTACTTACAATAGCATTTACAATGTCAGTAATTATTGGTTACGCACAGGGAGAAACAACTATTTGTACTGGCCACAGCGATGCAATAGAAATTGAATGTGATGCAAAAGGAAACCTGAGCGGCACTATCGACTACAAAAGCAACGATTTACTTGTCCAGCAATTTCGATGGAATAAATGGATTACCTGGGATACATTAAAAACAAAGGATGCAGAAGATGTAAAGCTCAATTATTTACTTCCCAAACATACAGGAATGAATCTTTTCCGGATTTATGACAGAGACAATAAAGACTGTAAATCTAAAGGTGTTGTACAAATTACATTATCAGAACCGTCTCGTGATGTTGAATTTGCACCTAAAAAACCCATTAACGAAATTACGTTTACCGAGAAAACGGATTACGAAATATTTAACGAATTAGGAACTATTGTTTCTCAAGGAAACGGTTCTAATATCGACATCAAAGAACTTAAGCATGGCTTATACTACCTATGCTACGATAATAAAATGGAAAATTTTACAAAGAAAAAATAGACACCCTCCCTTTAATCATCTTATGTTTTCCCGTAAATAGCAGATTACGATACTTTTATACAATCCGCTCTTCTCTTACCTCATATGTTTTTCCATATATAATATCATAATGGTGTATAAGTTGATTCTAAATATGTTCTAAACAGGTTATTTAGGAAAAATTAATTGAGTAACTTGCGCCCTTAAATCTGCATATTACCCCCGACGCTGTATGAAAGCACCATCAGTTAAGTTCAACTTCAAAGACAAACCTGAGTTCTCCAAAGAATTAAGAAAACGGGTGGATAACCATTTTAAGGAAAACAATATCAGCAAATACGGCAATCTTGAAATGAAAGTTAAGTCTGCCGTAGTTCTTAGCTGCTACTTCGTTCCATTAGCAATATTACTATCTGGCTTTGCAACTGGTTTCTGGCCTGTAACTTCTTTGTGGATCTTAATGGGCCTTGGAATGTATGGTATAGGCTTATCCGTAATGCACGATGCAAATCATAGCGCTTATTCAAAAAGCGTAAAAGTGAATAGAATCTTTGGTTTCGTAATGAATCTGATAGGATCTTATCATGTTACCTGGAAAATACAACACAATGTACTTCACCATACCTACACTAATATCGAAGGGTTTGATGAAGACATTGAAAATGAAGTTATGCGATTCTCTCCTTATGCTGACCACAAAAAAGTGTACAGATTCCAAGCTATATATGCTTTGTTCTTTTATGGTCTCATGACGATAAACAGACTGTTTGTTAAAGATTTCACACAAGTTAGAGACTATGCTAAAAAGAATCTTCTTGCGAGCCAAGGGGTATCATATAGCAAGGCAATTAGAGAAGTTGTTTTTTATAAGGTGTCCTATATAATAGTCACTTTACTCCTTCCACTATACATTATCGATCTTCCAGTGTGGCAAACCTTAATTGGGTTTTTTCTTATGCATTTTATTTGCGGGATTATTTTAGCACTTGTTTTTCAATCTGCACACGTAATTGAAGAAACTAGTTACTTCGAGTCGGAAGACGGAGGTAGCGTAGAAAACAACTGGGCCATTCACCAATTGCTTACCACAGCAAATTTTGGAACAAAAAGCGGTACACTTACTTGGCTGCTAGGTGGACTTAACCATCAAGTAGAACATCATTTATTTCCAGATATTTGCCACATCCATTACACTAAAATTTCGGAGATTGTACAATCTACTTGTAAAGAATATGCGGTTCCCTACATTGAACACAAAACTTTTTTAGCGGCAATTAAAAGCCACTTCATTCTACTAAAGAAACTTGGATTTAAAGAAATCAAAGCTGAAATCAGCGAGCTATAGCCTCTATTTAGTAAAGTCAATTTAACGTTAGATATGGAAACTTCTATCGTAATTGTTTTCATCGGCCTTCTTATTTTTTGCGCTCACTTTTTCAATGGTATTTTCAAGTTTACTAAAATCCCAAACGTTCTTCTTCTCTTAATAATCGGAATTATTATAGGTCCAGTTTTAAACCTAGTTAATGAAAATCATTTTGGTTCAGTAGGTACAATATTTACAACTGTCACTCTTATTCTTCTCCTATTCGAAAGCGGAACGAATCTAAAGATCAATGAACTTAGAGCCTCAATTGGTTCAGCCTTTTTAATTACTCTTTTTAATTTTATTGCAAGTGCCATTATTGGCACCGGCGCCGCATACTACCTATTACCCCTTGAACTAATGAGTGCTACATTCTTTGGAGTAATCATCGCTGGCACTTCTTCCGCTGTTGTGATACCAATGATTAAACAACTCAATATGGATAAGAAAGCTGGGACTACGCTTCTATTGGAGTCTGCTCTTAGCGATGTACTCTGCTTGGTAATTGGCTTAGCATTACTTCAAAGCATGGAGCAAGGAGTTTTCGAACTGTCTGCAATCGCCAACAACGTCTGGAAATCCTTTTTACTCGCCATGCTTGTAGGATTAATAAGTGGCCTGTTGTGGTCTCTTGTAATTCACAAAACAAGAATTATTGAGAATTCAATTATCATGAATGTTGCGTTTGTCTTCATAGTATATGGACTTACCGAATATTTAGAATTAAATGGAGGAATTGCAACATTGATATTTGGTATCACCTTAGGTAATGCACACTTACTCCAAAATACTTTTCTGAAAAAAATTATCCCATCAAAAGAATTACAGCAAAGCGAAAAAGATTTCTTCGGAGAGTTAGTTTTTCTCCTATCTACTTTCTTTTTTGTCTATGTAGGTATTCTAATGAAATTCGAAAGTGTAATTATCTACGTTCTCGCGTTTTCCATTGTAGTCGGTATTATTTTAATTCGTCCGATTTCGATCAAATTATTAGTGCGATCTAAAATGTCTTTTAAAGACTTAAGTATAATGTCGATTATGTCTCCGAAAGGATTGGTGCCTGCTATCCTTGCTTCTATCCCAATTCAAATGGGAATAACTGGTGGAGAAGAGATCCAATCGTTAGCGTATGCGGTGGTACTTCTTAGTATCCTTATTTGCGGAATCTTAGTAATAATTTTGAGTAACGACCCTTTAGCAATTGGTTATCTGAAAAATATTCTCGGACAGAAAGAGTCTGAAAACGAGGATAGTGAATCTACAAGCGATCTAGTTAAGCCTATGAACTTGGATTCGAAAACTACGGAAGAAGAATAATTCCTATTCTTTCTTATCACTAGGAATGGGATATCGTACAAAATCTTTATCCCGATCAAATAAATAACGATAAGTGATGTAGCTTTTCGCCGGATCTGCTCCCATCGCCTTCCATAACTTTCGCATAAGAGGATTGAAGTCTCCTACCCAAGAAAACTCCACTTGATTGTAATGAGGCATTTCCTTGAACACATTGTTCACATGTATATAAAAAGCACTTTCAATTCCCTTTCCATGAAACTCAGGAACCACTCCCATCACCATACCTCTAGCACGGGTAATCTTCTTCATATTCACATGGTATAACAGCTTCAACTTATTCCAAAAACCCAACTTACCATCAAACTCTTTAAGGATCTGATTTGCATCGGGGTACATAAAATAGATAGCGATAGGAACACCGTTTTTATACGCAAACCAAATAAATTTCTCTTCAATAATTATCTTGGCATCCTTCATGAATTTAAGAATATATGCCTCTTGCACTGGTTCGAAATCCTTTCTAAAATCTTTCCAGGTTAAATTATAAACATGAGTAAAATCAGATACATATTTATTAATTTGATTATAATCAAAATGCTCGAAAGAATACTCCGGATTACTTACCACTCGCTCTGCTATTTTATAAAACCGTTCGGGAATTGGGTTGCTCAAATCCAAATGAAACCCTTCTTGCTTATAATAAACTTGAAACCCATATTCTTCAAATAATTCCCGATAATAAGGTGGATTATAGGCTATCTTATATGCCGGCTGTGTAAACCCGTCTACAAGAAGCCCCCAATATTTATCCGACTCGCCAAAGTTTATCGGACCATCCATTGCCTCAATATCTTGCGAAACAAGCCAATTCTTAGCCTCATCAAAAAGTAATTTTGCTGCCTCTTGATTATCCACACATTCAAAGAAGCCAATCCCTCCTGTTGGCTGGTCATTCTCTAACGATGTATTAAAATCTATGAAAGCAGCTATTCTCCCTATTGGATTATTTGAGTCATCCAATAATATCCACCGTATTGCCTTGCCATGCTTGAAATAGGTGTTTCCCTCCAGATTAAAGACTATAGTAATATCCTTATCTAATGGACAAACCCAATTAGGATCATTCTCATATATTTTGTGAACCAGATTTAAAAAAATGGTTTTCTCTGTAGAACTCTTTACTTCAACAACTTTCATCGACAACTTTCATCGACAACTAAGATCTGAGTTTCTTTATAATTGACAAAATAGATAGCCTTAAAGTTGGCCCAACAATTGTATGTTACTAATTCATCAACTCAGCGAATTTTTACAGCCCATTATTTATATAATTTTACTACTAAACATATATCAGACATAAAATGAAATCACTTTATACATTCTTACTTATCCTATTAGCAGCTTGTCCTATTCTTTCATTTGGACAAACCAGTAGCGCCCTAATGGGCAAATGGAAACTTGTTAGCATAGACAAATATGGAATTGATCTGCCCACTGGAAACAAAGATTATTTTTTAGATTTCCAGAAGGAAACAATTCAATTTACTGTGATTCCGAATCAATGCTACCAGGCATATCATATAGATGGAAATACGATTGTAATTGAAGGAGAAAAAGGATGTGAAAAAAAGGTAGAAGAAAATCTTCCTGAGAACATTTTGCAAGTGAATGCGGAAATAGATTATTCTGGAAAATTCATTATCAAGGATGGGATACTAACAATCACAAACGAACGAGCTTCTTACAAACTAGTTCGCAAATAATAGTTTCCCTAATTGATTTCATTAATACCATTTACAGAAAGTGATTTTGACCGATTAATGGTTTGGATCATTAAAAAAGCAGAACTAGAAGAGTTCTCCGAATCTTGTTTTGAACATCCTATCTCAAAAAATCAATTAGCCACATACTTAAAAGAAAGCAAGGGAAAGGCGTATAACGTAGTTTTCGATTCTACGAAAGAAATAATAGGTCATTGCGAAATAGACTACGAAAACAATTTCCCTGTAATCAAGCATGTACTTATTGGAGATACATCCTTTGAAGGTATGGGACTCGAAAAAAAAGTACTTGACACTTTACTTGAAAAGGGATTTTCTCAATCTCCTAAAAATCTTATCGAGCTAAAGATGAGCAAATCTAGCGTTGATGTAATCCGAGCATCAAAGGAGATGGGGTTTATCGAAGATGATAGCTTTAAATGCTTAAATGAAGTGTGCTTTTGTATTTCTAAAATACAGTGGAAAGCAAATTCAGCGGTATCCTCTAAAACCAACTAGAGTTAACTTGTTTCTCTGAGCCAGTCTACTGTTTTAATAACTCCTTCTTTAATAGATACACTTTTATATCCCAATTCAACTTCTGCCTTTTCACAAGACAGAGTCCATTTATGTACATATCTTCTTACCCAAGGTGGGGTGATAAATGGTTTGATTCCAAACAATTCCGCAAACAGCTTTTGCTGACCAGCTACTACCATCATCAACCATAGTGGAAGTTTAATTAACATATAATCGACTCTAGCAACTTCTCGGATTTTTCTAAACAGCTCATTATAATTTATATTGTCACCTCCCAAAATGTACTTTTCGCCATCTCTTCCTTTTTCCATAGCCAAAAGGTGTCCGTTAACCACATCATCGATAAAAACATAATTCCCAACTCCTTCCCCATTTTCAGGTATTAATCTCCATTTCCCATTAATGTATAAATCGATCATTTTGGTAACCGAATTGCTTTCTCCTCTAATTCCCGGACCGTAAATCCGAGAAGGATTTACAATAACCACTTCAATCCCTTTATCGCAATAGCTAAGTGCAATTTTTTCTACTTCCCTTTTACTTTTCTCATAGTCTGTAAATGGCTCTATGGTTATTGTTGTTTCCTCCGTAACTGTTGCAGTAATCGCCGGACCAAATACACCAGCTGTAGACGTGACTACAGACCTTTTTACTCCTGAGTGAATTGCTTTATCTAAAATATTTTTTGTCCCTTCAACGTTAACCCGGTAAAACTCATTCCTGTTTTTATTCCAAACGCCTACATATGCAGCAAGATGATAGACTTGATAACAGCCAGCCATTCCCTTTAAAACAGCCTCCTCATCAAAGATGTCTCCTTCTATAATTACGATATTCTGATGTTGTAACAGATGGTGCTTTGATTTGGAGCGACACAGAGCATGAACTATTTCGCCTTCTTGCGCCAACCGATGAACGAGTTTATTACCCACATAGCCGGTTGAACCAGTTACAAATATTTTCAACCTTTTGATTTAAAGAAGGAGAAACTTGTTTCGGGATTTGCTTTGAATGAGAAATACTCGTTTGATAAAGCAATAGTAATATGGGAAAATATTGAGACCCATATAGAGCCTGTTTTTATAGTAATAATACATAACACGATACCTACCACAAATGAACCTACTATTTCTTTACGGCCTTTATCAAAGTGAGCGAGCGCATATAGTCCTGCATTAATAAAGATTGATCCCATTAGATCTAATTCCTTGACACACGACATTAATAAATAACCTCGAAAGAGAAATTCATAGGCGAATAGATAAGAGACCCAGCCAACGAAACTAGCAGCTGCAGTAGCTAGAGTCCATTCCTTATCCCTAATTTGAGGATATACTATACAGTTCTCTTCCTTCACTGAGACTACCGAGGAAATTCCTATAAAAACAATCCCAACCAATAAACAGTAGTTGAAAACCGATTGCAAATTATCGGGAGCCACGAACATATAAAATGGCAAGCTATCGTCTCTATCATACAAATAGTAGAAAGGAATAACCCCTAGAAGTAAAACACCGGAGAATTTTTGCACAAGAAATGACTTAATTCCGTCTGTATTCCCTATCAATATCCCTTTGAACCTATTGAATAGATAATTGGCTACAATGATAATTATCGATACAAAAATGGCAATGTGTGCTCCTGTTGTACCAACTTCAATATTAAAATCCTGGAGCATGAAATCTTTATTTACTAATTAACATTCAAATTACTTAGTCTACTACCCAAGTATTTTCACCTCGAAGAAGATCGTTCAAATCACCTTTCCCTTTTTCCCTAATTGCTTGTTCTATTTGCTCGGACATGCTCACCTCATATGTTGGTCTACTTTCCGCATATAAAACCCCGAAAGGTAAAGGTAGATTTCCTTTATTCTCGGCATTATTAAAAATCCGGGTAAGCATAGTCGACATGATTCGGTTACTCTTGTCATGTACCCAAAGATCATCAATAGAATAATTATCCGCCTCCAAATCCACTACAACTGGGTTTAATCCATCTAGCCTAATTCCCTTTTTATCTCCCTCCCCAAACACCATGGGTTTGCCATCTTCAACAAAGATTACAGAATCATTAACAAGTTTGTTTTCGGTATACTGACTAAAGGCGCCATCATTAAAAATGTTGCAGTTTTGATAAATCTCTAGCAGAGAAGTGCCTTTATGTTGATGACTTTGCAATAATATGTCTCGCATGTGTTTCGGTGACATATCAATGGATCTAGCAATAAAACTTGCATCTGCTCCTTGGGCTAAAGCCAACGGATTAAAAGGATGGTCGATTGAACCCATCGGGCTCGATTTGGTTTTTCTTCCTTCGGGTGAAAGTGGTGAATATTGACCTTTTGTTAACCCATAGATCTCATTATTAAATAGAAGAATATTCACATCAAAGTTTCTTCTTAATGCGTGAATCAAATGATTTCCTCCTATCGACATACTATCTCCATCACCAGTGATTATCCAAACGCTCAACTCCTTTCTGGTAGCTTTTAATCCACTTGCTATTGCGGGGGCACGTCCGTGGATACTGTGCATACCAAATGTATTTATGTAATAAGGGAATCGAGAAGAACATCCGATTCCAGATATAAAAACGATGTCTTCTCTCGGAACTCCAAGTTCTGGCATAATCGTTTGAACTTGTCTTAAGATTGAGTAATCCCCACACCCAGGACACCATCTGATGTCACTTTCAACAGTAAAATCCTTAATCGTTAGTAGTGTTTCAGGTATGTTTTTCTCGTTATTCATAATTACAATACTAAAAGTTCGTCCATTTTATTCGTAATCTCCAAAGATGTAAAAGGCGAGCCCTGTACTTTATTTAATCCAAAAGAAGGGATAAAATATTTACCTCGAATTAATTTAATAAGCTGACCAGTATTCATCTCTGGGATTAACACTCTCTTGTACTTACTTATTATAATCCCTAATTCTTTAGGTAAAGGATTTATATGTCGTAGGTGTACATGAGCCACTTTGTGGTTGTAATCGCGTAGGGCATTTTGGATAACTCCATGTGTTGACCCCCATCCTATAACCAATAGGTCTCCACTTTCTGGTCCACTTTCTAATTTTAATTCCGGCAACGATTGTGCAATTCTCTCCACCTTGCCTTTTCGTAGATCTGTCATCAATTGATGATTCTCTGAATCATAGGAAATATTACCCGTAATATGTTCCTTTTCCAAACCACCTACTCTATGTTCAAAACCTTTCATACCAGGTATCGCCCACTCTCTAACAAGCTTCTCATCTCGTTTATAAGGCATATAATCTGCACCCTTCCCCTCTTTGGCGAAAGGTGGAGTTATACTTGGGAGTTCATCCTCTTGTGGAAACTTCCATGGTTTAGAACCATTTCCGATATACCCATCGGATAAAAATATAACTGGTGTCATATGCTCAATAGCAATCCTACACGCTTCCATAATAGCATAAAAGCTATCCGATGGGGTGCTTGCAGAAACAATTGGTAATGGAGACTCACCATTCCGTCCATACATTGCTTGCATTAAATCCGACTGCTCGGTTTTTGTAGGCAAACCTGTGGATGGTCCACCACGTTGCACATTAATTACAACCAATGGTATTTCTAACATTACCGCCAATCCCAATCCTTCACTCTTTAAAGAGATACCCGGTCCAGAAGAAGCCGTTACACCCAGAGAACCTCCAAAAGATGCTCCCACTGCAGCGCAAACAGCCGCAATTTCATCCTCCGCTTGGAATGTCTTAACACCAAAGTTTTTATGCTTTGCGAGCTCATGGAGTATATCCGATGCTGGAGTAATTGGATAGGATCCGTAGAACAAATTTAGTCCAGTCTTTTTCGAGGCTGCTATTAATCCCAATGCTGTTGCCTGATTACCCATTATACTACGATATTCACCTGGCTCCATTTTAGAAGGGGCAACTTCATACTGAGTAGTAAATGTTTCGCTTGTCTCTCCGAAGTGATAACCTGCCTTTAGAACTTTGATATTCGCATTAGCTATATCCTCCTTCGCACTAAACTTTTGCTGCAAAAACGATATCGTATCATTCATTGAGCGATTAAAAATCCAATAGACGAATCCAAGAACAAACATATTCTTGCAACGCTCAATTACCTTATTACCCAAGCCGCTCTCTTCTAAGCAAAGTTTAGTCATTTTAGTAACATCTATTTTACTCACCTGAAAACTGTTTAAAGAAGAATCTTCTAATGGATTTTCTTCATAATTAGCAAGTCTTAGATTTTTACTATCAAAACCATTGGTATTGGCAATTAGAACACCTCCATCCTTTAATTGCGCAATATTGGCTTTTAAAGCTGCCGCATTCATTGCAACAAGAACATCACAATCGTCTCCAGGCGTAAATATTTCTATACTTCCAAAATTTAGCTGAAACCCCGATACTCCTCCAACCGTGCCTTGTGGTGCGCGGATTTCTGCAGGGAAGTTAGGAAGTGTACCTATATCATTTCCGAAAATCGCAGCAGTGTTAGTAAACTGACTTCCTGTAAGTTGAATACCATCACCAGAATCACCGGCAAACAGAATGGTAATTTTATCTTTTCTTTCCAATGCTTAAATTATAAATGCCTTTCGGATATTACCTTGAGGTTCTCAAAGATAATCATTGAAAACGGATAATAAGTACATCTTTTACTCTAGGAATCACACATATGAGCTTTTTATGTCGTTTGTAGAGTAAATCATACGCTTTGTCGAAAACAGGCATCCATGCTCCTTCAAGCATCGTAAATTGTGACTATAAATAAAGGTTTTATAAGAAGCGAGCTATTACAAAAATTTCGATGATATGAATTTTCAAAAAGACATTATAAACCAACTTGCAGAAGACCAATTAGATAACAACAGTTCTAATGAATTCACCATTAGCAACAAGAAAAAGAATGTATTTATTACTCTTTTGGTTCTTATGACTTTTGCAGCTCTATTTAGTGCCAGTTACATTACAAATGCCATGGTAATTACAGATAATAATAATCAACCTATTGTTAGTACTGAGAGGTAACTTTTAGTTCAAATGTATAAACACTCTTGAATCACTTATGAATTCGAGTGTGTTTTCTGAAATTACACAAGGCGCATTAAATTCCTTACCATCTTTGTTTTTGGCGCTCCCTAAAAGTAATACTCCTGTTTTTCCTTCAAGACTTAATTCAGAATTGATAGTACCTTTACATACTTCTCCTTCAGAAAGCCATCTTTTCAATTGAATTTGCCTCCATTGAACGTAAGGCTCTTCCCTCCCAAGTAAATTTTCTGCAAATCTTTTTCCAGCCATTTCCCAAAGATTATTCTCTAAATTAGGCGAACTCTTCATCTCAGCTTGCATATCGTTTGAATTAAGAAATAAAGCCACCACAGATGATTCAGCAACAATATCTGCTGTTCTAATACCTCCTGTAAGAACTGCCATTTCTCCAATTATACTGCCTGGACCTAAAATATCTACAATAAAGTCTCCAACAGCTACTTTAACAGTCCCTCTGGCCACTACAAACAAACCATCCCCATCTTCTCCTTTTACCATCAATTTTTCTCCAGCCTTATATGTCTTCTCCTCAGCCAATTTTTGAACCTTTTGAAAATCAGAAGAACTTAGATGATTTAACCAAGAAACTTCATGAAGTACATCTGTTGGCTTTGGCAATTCTATTGTGGGTGGACTATCAAACAGATTTTTCATTCTTTCCTCAACACTATTTAACATCTTTTCACATTCGTCAGATTCTATTCTCCCTTCACTCAATAGCTTTTTAACGATACTCCTTTCATCATTTAAAACACTTCGAATAGCTTGTTTAGTTTCAACTGCAACGGCCATTTCAGGATGATCCTCTCGAATAGATTTCAAATAATTAAGTCCCCTAAGTCTATTAGCGGTAATCTCATCTTTTATTTGCAAGATCATCTTATCGCTAGTACCGCTTCCAGCCATACTGTCAACTATTTTTATCACTTCTTCTTGAGCCACAATAAAACCTCTCGACACATCATAACTCAACTCGATATCATTCGATAATGTGCGTTGAGCTAATTTTCCAACCAATGGAACATTTTCTAATTTCTCTGCCCATTTAGAAGCTTCTAGCAATCCTTGTAGATATCCTCTTTCATCCAAGGGCATAGCACCTCCCTCATCCAAAACTTCATTAATACCATCTGATAATCTTCTCACAGCAACTGGTCCTAACATCCCGTCCTTAAATTGATGCCAATAGCTGCTCTTCTCTTTTTCCAAAATCCTTC
>JABSPR010000194.1 GCA_013214975.1 Flavobacteriales bacterium | reverse complement strand
GCGATCCTCCTACTCGATTTTTACAAGACGAAGAAGATTTCTTTTTTCTTCCTGAATTACCATACGCACACAAAGCCTTGGAGCCACATATTGATACGCTCACCATGGAAATTCACCATGGCAAGCATCATCAAGGCTATGTCAATAAGTTGAACAAAGCACTTAAACCAATTGATGCTTCTCTTTTGGAAGGCTATAAAACCTTTTCAAGCATTTTTAAACACATTCAAAAATTACCTACTGCAGTTAGAAACAATGCAGGTGGCCATTATAACCATACCTTGTTTTGGACCTTCATGAAACCAGATGGTGGTGGAGAGCCGAAAGGACCATTGGCTGATGCCATCAATTCAACTTTTGGCTCCTTTGCGGAATTCAAAATACAATTTGCTGCGGCTGCTAAAAAGCGTTTTGGTTCTGGATGGGTATGGTTGGTTGTTAATGACCAAAAGCTCGTTATCACCTCAACACCTAACCAAGACAATCCTCTTATGCAGTTGGATAGCATTAAAGTAAAAGGAACGCCGATACTCGCCTTAGATGTATGGGAACATGCCTATTACCTCAAAAATCAAAACAGACGTGGTGATTATGTAAAAGCATGGTGGAATGTAGTGAATTGGACGACCTCTGCGGATATGTACAACTCCGCTATTTCAACGAGCGGCAAATAAACCACCACTCCTTCATTATTTAATTCATATTACAAACTAGTTCTCGTAACACTTGAATTGACACAGCCTTTCAGCCAAATTAAAGAATGAGATATGTAGCGCTGTCACATTGAGCTTGTCGAAATGTGTGCATGGAAGTAGTAAAATAAATTTCAATATCTTTTTTCTTGATAAAAAAGAAACAAAAAATCAAGACTTAAAATCATTTTCTTCAAGATTCTTTATAAATCATAAGTCAGTCGAATGATCTCCAAGGCAAGCTTGGAGCTTTCCAGCCTTTACTAATGATTCATTTTGAATCCTTTCGACTCTGATTTAATGTCGCAGGGGGGGTATGTATTCTGTGTGCGGCCATCCCAATCCTGTCGAAGTTGAAAATTGGTTCAAAAGAAAGTTTTAGACGTTTAATTCCTCCGTATTACACCAACTCAATATCAAACTGCGCCAAGTCAATAAACTCCTGAACACGTTTGTTCACTTGTTCATCTTTTAGGTCGATAACATTTTCCGTTCCAAATTTCTCCACACAAAATGACGCCATTGCGGAACCAAAAATGATCGCACGCTTCATGTTGTCAAAAGAGATGTCTTGTGTTTTTGCAAGATATCCTAAACGTTCGAAGATGGCACAAACAAGCCGCCTACAGAGCTAAAGCAGCAGGATTCGATATTGTGTACTGTTATTCAGAAAGTATTGCTTGGGCATTTTTAAATAAGCGAATTAACGATCGTACAGATGAGTATGGTGGCGAGATGGCAAATCGTGCGAGATTATTAATGGAGCTAGTAGCAGATACTAAAAATGCCATTGGAGACAAATGTGCAATCGCATTGAGACTTCCAGTAAGTGAGCTTGGAGACCACGAAGACGATTGGAATAAATCTCAGGCACAAGAGTTAATTGGGATGATGGCAGATATGCCAGACCTCTGGGATGTAAACGTTACTGGCTGGGATAACGACTCAACTGTTTCTAGATTTTTCAAAGAAGGAAATCAAGAAAAGCACATCAACTTTGTAAAGAGTCTTACTACCAAGCCAGTTGTTGGCGTCGGACGATTTACATCTCCGGAAACTATGGTTTCTATGGTTAAGAATGGCGTCCTCGATTTAATTGGGGCTGCAAGGCCTTCAATTGCTGACCCTTTCCTACCAAGCAAAATCAAAGAAGAACGAATTGAAGATATCCGAGAATGTATCGGATGCAACATCTGCGTAATCGGTGACTTCCAAGCTGTTCCAATCCGATGTACACAAAACCCTACAATGGGTGAAGAGTACAGAAGAGGATGGCATCCAGAGAAAATGAATCCAAAGAAAGACGATAAGGATATTCTTGTTGTTGGAGCTGGTCCTGCTGGACTAGAAGCTGCTAGAGCTTTAGGCGATAGAGGATACAACGTTATTTTGGCTGAAGCAGAGAGAGAACTTGGAGGTAGAGTAATCCGAGAAGGAAAACTTACAGGACTTAGTGAATGGCTTAGAGTTGTTGATTGGCGAGTTACACAGATTGAGAAGATGGATAATGTAACTGTTTATCCAGGCAGTAAAATGACCGCAGAAGATGTTATGGAAGTTGGTTGCGAAAACGTAATGATTGCTACTGGAGCCTCTTGGAGAAAAGATGG
>JABSPR010000193.1 GCA_013214975.1 Flavobacteriales bacterium | reverse complement strand
TAAAATTAAAATAATTGATACCGTTTGGGATATTACAAAATACACTCGTGGCACGGAGAACGCACATCAAACGGATCTTGCCAAAGAAGCCTGTTCGGGTGATTGGCTCTTTTATATTCAAGCGGATGAAGTTCTCCATGAGAAATACCTAGACGAGATAGTAAACAAATGCAATACATACCTTGACGACGATCGCGTTGAGGGTTTTCTATTTAAATATGTGCATTTCTGGGGCGATTATAATCATTTTCAAAATAGTCATGGTTGGTACCCAAAGGAGATAAGGATCATTAAAAATAGAGACGATATTCATTCATGGGAATCTGCTCAATCTTTTCGAAGGATACCAGAATTCGATGGTATCGATTACCGTCAACAAGAAGGCACCTATAAACTTAATGTGATAGAATTAGACGCGAAAGTATTTCATTACGGCTGGGTGCGCCCTCCAGAGTATATGCAGAGCAAACAGAAATCTTTAGATACTATCCACAAAGGCAAGACCAAAGTAGATTCGATTTATCAAGACCGAGAAAGCGAATTTGACTATGGCCCTTTGCGTTTAGCACAAACTTTCAATGGATCTCATCCAAAGGTGATGGAAGACTGGATTGGCAAATTTAATTGGCAGGACAAACTGTACAAGAAAGGACCTATACCGAATCACAGGCCTCTATTTAAACATGAGAAATTAAAATATCGACTTATTTCCTTTATAGAACAGAAAATCTTAAAGGGCAATTCACTTTTCGGATTCAGTAATTATAATATTCTCAAATAAAGCCTTCCGTAGATAAATCCTTTTCTCCCCCCTCTTACCAATTTTATCCGAAGAGTTCAATTTAATTAGACGCTCTAATTTAACACCATAAAACTGAGAGATATTATACATATTATCTCCTTTACGCACTACATGGTAATCGACAGAACCTCTGTTTTTTTTGGGCTGTAAATATATTATCTGACCTGAAATAAAATCTGCACCCTTCTTCATGTCATTATACTTATAAACCTGCCAAAGATTCATCCCCAATGAATTCGACACACTTAATGGCGTGTCGTCTTTTAAAGCAATAATGGACTTTATTCTATTTCTAAGCTTTATTTGGTGAGCGTCTTTTGCACTCATTATTTCCGACTTCGGCTTTTTTGCTTCTGCAATTCTAGCTTCCTCTTTTCTGGCCGCTATTTTAGATCTACGATTTGCTCCTCTACTTGTGTGATGATTTCCTCCCTTAGAGGATGTATTGATCTCTGGCTCTCTTTTTTTTTTACTTCAGCCACCTGCTCTACATTGTCAAAACGATACAAACTATTTTCCTCAATAATTTTAATTAATCGAACTGGGTACTTAGGATCTGTAGCGTACCCTGCTTTCTTAAGGCCCCTTGCCCACGCTTTGTAATCTTTTGCTTCTAACTCGAATAGAAAATCATAACGCGACCTTGTTCTTAAAAAATCAGAATGATCTTTATATGAATCTAGAACCGTGCTATACTTCCTAAAGCACTCATCTGCAATGTCATCATCCTGATAGTAAGTTGGTCCTTCCCATACAGTATGGCACTTAATTCCGAAATGATTCTTTGCATTTTTTGCTAATGGGCTTCCACCTTTTGCCGATTCCAATATCCCTTGTGCTAATGTGATACTAGCAGGAACTCCACTTCTATGCATTTCTCTGATAGCATCCTCTTTATACTTTGCTATATAATTATCTTCCGTGTATTCAGTTGAAGATTGTGCGAAGCACATAATTACTGAAAACGATAAAATACTACTGAGAAGGAAACGCATGCTATCTGGAATTTTAAGTTGCACTAAATTACCTTCCTTATCAGCACCTTACGAAAGGCCTAGTGATACTTTTCAACAGAAATATGTTAAAGTATTACTTTTGAATCCCTCCACAGTGAACAGCTATGATTTTAGCTCCTTTTTCAAACTTTCCCTTTAATATATCATGAAATAAGCCGTAAAACATTTTCCCATTGTAAACCCAGTCTAACTGAATATCATAGTCGTTTTTAAAATCTTCAATAAATTTCTCCAGCTCAGGAGTTGATTTTGCATATCCTCCGAAATGATAATCAATGCTTATTTCAAAGCCAACCTCGTTATTTCTAACAAAATGCCTAACCTCATCAACAAGAAATGCTCCTCCCTTTAGTGATGAATAACCGATAACCTTTGCCATATGCTTAACCGAGTTTACCAACCCTCCCATCATTGCACCGGTGCCAATAGAACAAGCTATATGAGAATAATAAATTTCTATACGGCTTAATATTTCTTCAGCTCCTCTTACACCAATTTCGTTTGCCCCTCCTTCTGGAATGATGTGAAAATTTGCATATTGAGCTTTCAAATCATCCAAAAACTTAGATTCGGCCTTTTTTCTATAATCCGATCTAGAAATATATTTTATTTCCATTCCCCAATTTTTTGCACTTTTCATTATGTTATTCAAGGGTTGTGTTTCTTCACCACGGATAATTCCTACAGAAGGAATTCCTAATTGATTACAAGCCCATGCTGCCGCATATATATGATTTGAAAACGCACCACCAAATGTCAGAATTCCGTTACCCCTCCTAGCTTCATCTAAATTATATTTTAGCTTATACCATTTGTTTCCAGATATAATTGGATGCAATTCATCTAACCGAAGAACATATACTTCAACACCCATCTCTCTTAGGAAATCAGATTCCAAAAGATGTAATCGGGGTACCGAATTAATTAGCGAATGGAGATCCTTCATATTGGTTTGAGGAGAACTTATTTTGATGCGAAGCGCAAATTATCGAATTTTACAGACATCAATTACCTAATCAAGTATTGATTAGCTTAGGTTAGAGAAATAAATAGCAATGGGAAAAACAAAAAAAACAAAAATTGCAATACTAGGTGGCGGCAACATGGGTGCAGCTATAGCTAGAGGTTTAGTGCGATCTGGAAACTACAAAGCGAATCAGATTACGATAACACGAAGAAGTGTTAAAAAGCTAGATGACTTTGCAGCTGACGGATACAATGTAACAAATAATAACGCCGAGGCTGTGGCCAATAGCGAGATTGTAATCCTTGCGGTTTTACCACAGCAATTAAAAACGGTTTTAAAAAGCATTGGCAAAAGCATTGATGTTAAGCAACATCTCGTAATGTCTTTAGTTACTGGCGCTAACAACAATGCCATCGCTGCACATTTACCTGCGCGAGCGAGGATCATAAGAGTGATGCCAAATACGGCTATTGCTATCATGGAATCAATGACATGTATTTGTGTAACCAATGCTTCCAAAGTAGATATTAAGGTTACTAAAGAATTATTCGATTTGGTAGGTGAAACTATCCTACTCGAAGAAGAGTATATTCGTGCAGCTACGGCTTTATGTTCTTGTGGTGTAGCGTTTTTTCTTCGAGCAATTAGAGCTGCTGCACAAGGAGG
>JABSPR010000192.1 GCA_013214975.1 Flavobacteriales bacterium | reverse complement strand
TACTGCACCAACAGCACTGTAAACAATAATACTTGAATTATCATCTAATTGATCTAAACTAACCGTAAAGATTCCTTTTGATGGGTTAGGATAAATTTTATAGTTATCAACTGATAATTGATCATTGTTTACTCCAGTAACAGTTACCGGAATACAAGCCGAAGTATCTGTACAACCATTTTGCGTTACCACAACAGCATAAGAACCATTAACTGTAACAGTATAACTCGCATTAGTTGCTCCTGGAATCACACTCATGTTGTTGTTACAATCTAACCATTGGTAAGTTGCTCCTGTAGCATTAGCAGTTAAAGTAGGAGAGTTATTTGTTATAGAGGTGTCTACAGTATTAATTGTTAAATCTAATGTTACTAAGCTGTCACAGCTATTTGCAGCACCATTGGCAATGTTGAAAGTAGCAGAGCTGTTGTTTGCTGTATAAGTATTTCCATCAATCCAAGTGTATGAGTTACATTCGGTTCTAGTGTCAGTACCTGTTAATGCTGGCAATACGGTTACTGTTGCTGTTGATGTCATTTCTAAACTACACCCTGAACATGAACCTGTTCCAACTATCCAATCTGTAGCGGGGTCCATATTTGTTAATGTTCCATCATTTGAGTTTGCCGTTAAATCAGTTAAAGTAGAACTTCCAGTACCATCTTCAAAATCATATAATGCATAAAGATTAGCTTCAGCACCTGTTAAACAACTATTCATAGATGATTGAATTTCAGCTGGTGTTCTGGAAACATCCCATAATCTAAAGTCATCTACTTGACCAGAGTAATAACCATAGTCACCTCCACCAATACCATTATTTACACCGTTGGGTGTTATTCCCAAAGATGGATAAACATTTGCTTTTAAACTTGTTAAACCAGTAGCAACTAAAGTACCATTAACATATAGTGTAGGTTGCTTAGCAGTATAGACTACTGCAATATGGGTCCATGTACTGATTGTTCCAGTCCAAACTAATAGTGCTGGCATGTAATTTGAACCATGTTCATAAACACTTACACCATTTGTTCCAACTGAAATACCAACTCCTCCATCTCCTGATCTATGAGCTGCACCAATCAAATAATTTTGCCCTGTAACACCATCGGCTCCACTGTTTGCTTGAGCGTCAATTTCATGAGTTGCAGTTGGGTTTACCCAAGCTTCATAAGTGAAATTATTTGAAAAAGTTGGTACATATGTTAATAGCGCAATTTCTGTAGAACTTCCATCAAATTCCAATCCTATGGAAGCCTTTTCTCCAAAAATATTGAAGGTCATTGTTGAAGCAATATTCCCTGTATTCAAAGAAATTGGACTCCCTGTTCCTGGCATTGGTCCGTCTACAATAGTATCGTTGGCATTATCCCTTAAGTAGTAGTTGACACCTGTTTCTGAAGAACCAGTAGTTATTGTTGTCCCTGTATTGGTAGAACAAAGTGTAGAGTTAGTTGCAGTTACTGTTTGGTTTAAAGATTCAATAGTAATGGTAATAGTCATTACACTATCGCAGCCAGCTGCATTGTTAATCGTGTCATTAACAGTGTAGTTTCCAACAGCTGTATAGGTAGAATCTCCACTTGGAACGGTATAACCACTACACTCGTTTGCAGTTACGCTAAAATTAGAGGTTGTAATAGGACAACCAGATAAATGAACTCCTATTGAAGGAACTATGTTCGCTCCAAACCCAATCCAGTTCCAACCGCCTGTTCCAGTAGCATCTACAATCTTAACAGGTGATGGATGTGAAATTACATTTCCTGAAGAACTCATTGCTAAATTTAATGAGAAATTATTTATTGATGATGCTCCAAACCAGATTGAATTAGTACTGTTAAAGGGACTAGATTGATCTACAAGACTTAATGTAGCTAAATAATAATCATCGGTTAAGTTTGTTAATGGTGCCCCACTAGTATTATCAATAAATCCTGTAGCAATACCAACATTAGATGTTCCATTAGGAGTTGTTGATCCTAATCCCGTTAAATTAACTGTACTAACTCCAGCAAGAATTAATTCATTATCATCATCTAAGAATCCGTTAAGTGTACTTCCGTTTGCTCCATCAATAAATTTATAGATCGTTACAAAGACTGTAGCTGTAGTTGCTCCAGTATAAGTATTAGGGATATAGTACCTAAATGAAACAGAATCAATTCTTAAGGCTTCATTAACCGCATTAGAAAACTCAAACATTGATCCATATTCAAAAGATTGAAAAGACGTACCTCCCGGAAACATTGGTCTATTGTAAGCGGGCGTATTATCTGGACGTAAGGCAACTTTAGAAGCATATGAATTATCATTTATTGAAAAAAGGTGATATACAGTATCATTACTTGCATTGTTATCTGTTGATAATGAAGTAGTATACCTTGCTCTAAAATCTCCAATCTGAGCCCAAGAACTACTGTTGAGAGTGTCTGTTACTGCGGTCCCATTTGTACTTTTTATTGTATCCTGAATATTAGTGCTTTGATTATGTACAGCAACCCAATTACCACTTTGATTTGCTTGAATCTCTACATTAAGCGTAGCTCCATCAGTAGGTAAAACATTTTTATGTCCATAATTTTTTACATTAGCTCCAAACATTAAGTGATGTGTGTTCATTTGGCTTAATGGGAAATGTCTATTATTAGTAATAGTTAATTGATTATATTTAGCAGCTAAGGTAGTACCTCCAGCATCTTCTATGGCTATTGTTAAGTCGTATTCATCAGCAACTGCTATTGAAACATCGTCAATCATAGAAAAATAATAATTTCCATCAAAAGTAAATTTAATTCTACATTGAGTTAAATTAGTTACTCCAGCTGTAATTGTTGGAAATACAACAGCTACAAAACCTTCTGCACTAGTATTTGTAGCTGCTGGTTGAAGTGTTCTAAAGTCTGTAGTAGACCAAGTTGCTCCATCATCAACAGAAAATGAAATACTTAATTCGCCAATCTGATAATTTAAATAATAAGAATAAAAATCAACTACTAGGGCAGAGTCAGTATAACCAGAAACATCAATCCTAGGCGATATAATACTTCCTTTATGAGCCGAAGGGGAAGTTCCCGTTCCCCAAGCTCCAGCTACTCCTGCATTATCCAAAAAATCAGAG
>JABSPR010000191.1 GCA_013214975.1 Flavobacteriales bacterium | reverse complement strand
GGAAAATACATGTAGACAATAAACACACTAACTTTTTAACCCCAACTAATCTAGAAACCTCCAATACATGAGTATTAATCATTGTGTTCTTATAAAAAAATTCTCCTTTTAGTCTAGAGTTGATTCCAACTCCTCCTATCTTTCCAGCACAATGTATAACAGCTTCTGGTGAATGTTTCTTAAAAAACGCTAAGGTATCATTAAAATTAGTTAAATCACACTCCTGTGATGCAAATCTTACATCCGCATCTATAGTAGAGCCAACCATGCCATTCCCTCCAGTTACTAGTAATTTCATAATTAATTATTTTTAGAATAATACTCCAACCAATAATCAACCATTTCAAACATTAACCTTTCAAATGTGTATTTAGGTTCCCAACCTAATTCTGTTCTTATTTTTGTAGAATCACCCTTTAAGTATGGTAATTCTTCTGGTCTTAAAAACTTTGGGTTCTGAGTTACATAATCTTTATAATCTAAATGTAGATAGTCGAATACTAACTGGCACATTTCCCTAACTGAATGGGTTTCCATAGTTGATACTACCCAATCACCTGGTTCATCATGTTGCATCATTAAATGCATAGCTCTAACATAATCCCACGAATGCCCCCAATCTCTGTAAGAATCCATATTACCTAGTTCAAGTTTATCTTGTAGTCCTAATTTAATTCTTGCTGCAGCTTTCACAACTTTATTTGTTACAAAATTACTACCCCTTCTTGGTGATTCATGATTAAATAAAATACCATTTGTTGCATGTAATTTGTAAGCTCTCCTATAATTTCTAATCATATTATAACCAAATACTTTGGAACACCCATATGGTGAAACTGGGTTCATAACTGTTGTTTCCCTTTGTGATTTGTCTTCATCTACAGTTAACCCAAACATTTCAGATGAACTTGCTTGATAAAACTTGGCGGTTGGGCAACTTCTTCTATATGCCTCTAACATATTAAGTACTCCAATAACCTTACACTTAACAACAGATCCTCGTTCAATAGATTCTCCTAACAACAATACGTCTAATGGATCACCATCTCCGCCATCTTCATAAGGCAAAACCGTTTGCGGAACCATACCATAATTCCCAGGATACCCAATATAATTTACCACCCTTCGCTTTCCATTCTTAAATGTCCAAACGAGGGTACCATTTTTCTTTTCCACTTCCCATTTCTGAAGTGTCCCTGAAGGAATCTCAACAATCATATTAATATCACCATCCTCATGTTGAGGTTTGTAATCTCTTAAAAAATCAGTTCCATTATCCAACACCCCTTCTTCCGACTTTGTAATCTCAGGCGACTCGTCTATAACTTCTACTGCCTTTAAAGAATTCTCTTTCAAAGCTTGCTTTGGATCCTCTTTACACGCAGTTATTAACAATGAAAAGATTATTAAAAAAACAGCATTCTGGTTTGCACTCGTTCTATTATATAGTTTTGCAGGCATAAACTTTTGTGATTTTCGATATGGAATTTATAATAATACGAAGTTAACATATATAACATGCGCCTAATTCAATCTTTTTTAATTTTCACATTGCTAATTTCTTTCGGTTGTGATTCCGAAAAAAAGGAGTCTCTGTATCTCGATTACTTAATATGGCCTTCTGATGAAATAGACAATTTTAGGGTTTACGAATCGTTAGGGACAGACTCTTCTACAGCAATAATTTTGGCAACGCAGAAAATGGAATACTTAAAGGATTCCGTAATATCACTAGAATATCTTCTACTACGAGAAGACACTGTTCCAATAAACAAAAGCAAAGAAAAATGGTCTCCCGATAATAGAATGCAACTCATTTACAATTCCTTTTACGAGTACGATATCCGTGTAGGACTCATGGAAGTTAGAGGCAAATCCATTGGACCTGTGAGCTGGGATCTCGAAGATGAATTCTCGTTTCAATTTGAGTATCGATTTAAAACAGATTCTGCCATGCTAATGACTACTAATTCTGTTTACAGTCTTGAGTTTACTAAAATTGATAGTTTATTCGACACGTCAAAAGATTGCTTAATACTAAGTTCATTTACTAATACAAAATTAGAATACACAGATGAAAGGCCTGACACAACTGTATCAAATACGACTATTCGTATTTATCAAAAGAAAAAGGGACTCGTTTATTTCTCGCAGAAAAACAGAAATACAACGATGACATATCGGATCAAAACCGAATAAGTAAATCCGCGTAACACATTGATGTATTAATCATTAGCAAAGGAGGATGTCAATTAAATTCCATACTTTTGCGTTACAATAAAAACTTCGATCTTGATTAATTCGCCTTTAAAAGCCATATTATTCTTTCTTATCCTTATTC
>JABSPR010000190.1 GCA_013214975.1 Flavobacteriales bacterium | reverse complement strand
TCGAATATTCAAGACAAAATTGATAATGGGTCTGAAACCAGTGTTTACGATTTACTGTTATTAATGGGCAGCTCTAGCTATAATGCTACCATTACCAATCTCGTCTCCAACTTACATAAATTACTTATTGAAAAAGAGGAATTATTCTATTTCGCAAAACCAGATAATCGTGCCATCGAAAGAATAGACCATACAATCGAGGTTCAAAAAAAACTACTTCTTCAAAGCCTAAGAGGAACGAAAGACAAAATAATACTGCTGGAAAAATCGCTCGAAGAGAAAGTAAAAACCCTTGAAGACAAGATTTTCAACACACCATCAAAAGAATTAGAATATTCTAGGCTTCAAAGAATCTTTTCTATTAACGAAACCTTCTATTCTATGCTTCAACAAAAGAAGACAGAGTATTCTATATCAAGAGCTGGCTTTGTTTCTAACAATATCATATTAAAGAAGGCATATGAGCCTACTTCTCCTATTTTTCCCAATAAAAAAAATATACTATTAGCCTGTTTGGCTCTTAGCCTCTTTATTGGCTTCGTTTTAATTACTATAAAGTATTTTATGCATGATACCGTATCTAGTCTTCACGACATTAAAAAACACACAAATGCAACTGTACTTGGAGTGGTTCCTGATTATTCAGAAGACATACCGGTCTCACAGCTTTTAGTCGATAAAAAACCCAAATCCATGATATCCGAAGCTTTTCGTTCCATTCGAACTAATATGCAATTTGTCGATAAGGATGGTGACGCTAAAATCATTTCAATAACATCAACTGTTTCTGGAGAGGGAAAAACCTTTATTGCCATTAACCTAGCAGGAATTATTGCTTTCACCGAATTAAAAGTTATCGTCTTAGATTTAGACATGAGGAAACCCAAAATACATGTTGGTTTTGGTATTGAGAACAAAAGAGGCATGAGTACACTCTTAATTGGAAAAGACAAATTAGCGAACTGTATAAACAAAAGCACCTTGCCTAACTTGGATTTCATTACTGCAGGGCCAATCCCTCCAAATCCGTCAGAACTAATTTTAAACGACAAAATGAATGAACTACTTGCTATACTCAAAGAGCAATATGACGTAATTATCTTAGATAATCCTCCAGTAGGTATTGTTACAGATGGATTAGCGAATATTCAAAAAGCAGATATCCCTATATACGTATTTAGAGCTAACTATTCTAAAAGAAACTTTACGGAAGTAGTTAATCGATTGATGTACGAAAACAACATAAGTAATTTATCTATTATTTTAAACCGAGTTGATTTCCAAAAACCAGATTACAACTACGGATATGGGTATGGGTATGGTTACGGTTATGGGTACGGATATGGATATGGGTATTATGAGGACAAAGGATCTGAAAAAAAGTAAATATTAAATGAGATTTAAGGCAACTGCTATTCCCGATGTCGTGGAAATAGAACCAAGCGTGTATGAAGATGACAGAGGTAGCTTTTTCGAATCGTACAGTGAAAGAACATTCTTGAAAAACGGAATTGATATTTCTTTTGTGCAAGATAACCAATCACTTTCCGACAAAAATGTTATCCGCGGACTACATTTTCAAAGGCAACCTTTTGCTCAAGGGAAATTGGTGAGGGTAATAAAAGGTGCTGTTTTAGATATCGCCGTTGACATTCGTAAAGGAAGCCCATATTATGGTAAATACGTGAGCGTAGAGCTTAACGAGCATAAC
>JABSPR010000189.1 GCA_013214975.1 Flavobacteriales bacterium | reverse complement strand
CAGATATAGGGTTTGGCAAAACACATAATCTCGTATATAGCGATTTAACAACTGATCACCCAATAGATTTATGCAGATATCAAGTAGCTAATTGTTATATGGGTAAAATCGGTTTAATTAATTCTGGTGGTGAATCGAAAGGAGAATCTGATTTGCAGGATGCCGTTACAACTGCGGTAATAAACAAACGTGGTGGCGGACAAGGATTAATTTCTGGGCGCAAAGCATTCCAAAGGCCTATGAATGAAGGCATACAACTTTTGAATTCAATTCAAGATGTATATCTTGCCGACGAAATAAATTTAGCATAAGCTAAAGCTTCTATTATATCTTTTAGGTAAATAATTAAGTATGGGTTGGTTTAAGAGGATTAAGGATGGGATACAAACTACCACAAAGGATAAGAAAGAAACTCCTGAAGGTCTTTGGCATAAATGCCCAACTTGTAAGCATATGCTTACAACAGAAGAACATGCAGATAGCTTATGGGTTTGCGATAAATGCGACAAACACCACAGAATAGGTTCTCGTGAGTATTTTCATATCCTTTTTGACAACGGGCGATTTAAAGAACTAGACGCAAATTTAAAACCAGGTGATCCATTAAAGTTTAAAGACACCAAAACTTACATAAGCCGTGTTAAGCAGTCTAAGGAGAAAAGCGGACTTAAAGAGGCTATTCGGACAGCTCATGGAGTAATCGAAGAACAAGAGATTGTGATCGCTTGTATGGACTTTCAATTTATTGGAGGTTCTATGGGATCTGTAGTAGGAGAAAAGATATCCAGAGCAATTGATGTTTGCCTTAAAAAGAAGGTTCCATTATTAATTATCTCAAAATCTGGTGGAGCTCGAATGATGGAAGCAGCCTTCTCATTAATGCAAATGGCAAAAACATCTGCTAAATTATCGATGCTTGCTAAGGCGAAAATCCCATATATTTCTCTTTTAACCGACCCTACTACAGGAGGTGTTACTGCATCTTTTGCAATGTTAGGTGATGTTAACCTTGCTGAACCAAAAGCACTTATCGGATTTGCAGGACCGCGTATTGTAAAAGAAACAATAGGAATAGATCTACCGGAAGGTTTTCAAACAGCAGAATTTGTCTTAGAGCATGGCTTCATTGATAAAATCGTTAATAGAAAAGATCTAAAAAATACAATCTCAAATTTAGTTAAACTATTCGCTAACTAATGTTGACATTCCAATAGAAAGATCTATTTTCGCAGTCGTTTAAAAAGAAAAATTTTAGAAAAAAGATGCATCTAGATAAAGAAGTAAAAAAAGACTTTTTCAAAAAATATGGAAAAGATGAAGCAGATTCGGGTTCGCCAGAGGCGCAGATCGCTCTATTTACACACAAAATCGAACACCTTACCAAACACCTTAAATCCAATAAAAAGGATGTCTTCACGCAAAGATCACTAGTACTCCTAGTTGGCAAGAGAAGAAAATTACTTAACTACCTAACAAGCAAAGACATCGAAAGATATCGAGCTATCGTTAAGCAGTTAAAACTAAGGAAGTAAATCTTCCTCACGGGATAAACTCTATCTCGTTTTACT
>JABSPR010000188.1 GCA_013214975.1 Flavobacteriales bacterium | reverse complement strand
TTGAAATATCTTCGTGTTTCAGCATGTTTTGTACTTTGTGTGTGATACTTAAAGATACCACAAAACCAAGGGATTACCTTGGTTTGCATGCTGTTTTCATGCCATTAAACCCTCTAAAGTAAGGGTGCGAAACTTGAGTTAACAATATTTTCGATGAAACTAGTTATAGAATTACAGAAGAAGATATACAAATGTTACATCAATATGAATTTTTGATTACTCAAGATGCCAATCTTGTTGTTGACTAACATATAAATTACAATTAATAATGAGTAAAGAACGCCATATTCCTTTAGTTTATAGAAACCTAATTCCTAATTCTATACAAGATTTTTTGCCAAACGAGGGTTTAAGTAGTTGCGATAATTGTTCTATGATTAAATCTCATTCGGAAAATGGATCTAAAGGTTTTTTACCACATTTAAAATGCTGTACTCATCATCCAAGTCTTCCTAATTTTTTAGTAGGTGCTATTCTTGCAGATAAGTCTGATGAAATGTCTTTTGGTAGATCGAAAATAATAGAAAAATTAAGAAAAAAAGAAGGGGTTACTCCTTTAGGAATTATGCCTTCAAAAAAAATGATGATGATTCAAAATCATTCTGTTAAAAATGGTTTTGGAAATGCGGCTAGTCTTCTTTGTCCATATTATAATTCATCTTTAAATAAGTGTGGAATATGGAATCATCGTAATGCAAGATGCTCAACTTGGTTCTGCAAATTTGAATCCGACAAAAAAGGCGAAACTCTCTGGGACAGTACGTATAATTATTTTCAAAACATTGAGTCGACCTTAATAAAATATGTTCTTTTAATGATGAACTGCCCACCAGATTCAATTTTATCAATGCTGAGAAAAAATTCAGAAACAGATTTAACACTTTCCGAAATAGAAGGTTTGAAAAATAATGAAACAGAATATGCTGATGCGTGGGGACCATTTGCTGGAAATGAAGAAGAATTTTACATTGAATGCTTTAATATTATATCTGAACTTACCACGGATGACTTCAGTAATATCCTTGGAGTTAAATCAAAATTATTAGAGCAAAGTATACTTGAGAACTTAAAAGAAACAAAGATATTCCCTGATAATCTCCGTTTTAACAAGGAATCTATAATTGCATCCAATCCTACAAAAGAGAAAAGAAAAAAAATACTCCTTCAACCAACTAACTCTAATGCCTTAGGCAATTCGCATCAAATTGAAGTATCTACTTCAATCTTAGATCTATTTAATGGTTCAAATTCTAATGAATTTATAAGAGAAAAAATAAAGAAAGAAAGTATGGATAATGACATCGACTTAATAAGTACACTATATAACTACCGGGTAATAGAATAAAAAAACTTGATAATAACATGATTAAAACATTTTGGACAATATTATTTTTGCTTACAATAAATGTATGTGCGGGACAGTCTTACTTACCATATTATAAATTAGTTAGTGAAGCGGAAACGGATATAGTCAATTCAGAATTTAAAACGGCTACGGTAAAATATTTAAAAGCCTTTGAACTGGTAGATTTACCTTATGCAAAAGATTTAAAAAATGCTGCACTGTCTTCTTCAAAGGCAGGAATGGATACCACAGCATTATATCTTATAGAAAAATTATTGTACAAAGGTGTTGATATAAAAAAAATTAAATCAAAAGTGCATCGCCATTTATATAGAACACCTGAATGGAAAAGATTAAAAAAAGGGTCTAAACAAATTGTAACTGCTGTTCTTGGAAAACGAGACCCGCTATTAATAGATGAATTAATAACGCTTCATGATCAAGACCAGGCGATTCGAAAGCGCAAATTTGGATATCCACAGTCTGATACGATTTGGGCGGTTGATAGTTTAAATATGATAGTAATGAAAAATATTCTGATTAAATATGGATACCCAGACGAAAACATAATTAGCGGTCTTAAGTATTTTCGTTATTATTATCCTCCGCATTACATAGTTATTAGACATCATTACCAGAATGATAAATTTGACTTATCAGAGATTCTGTATGATTCGATGATAAAGGGTAAGCTCTCTCCACGAGTATATTCAGAATTAGAAGATAAGAAATCAAATTCATCTAAAAACGGTGACAAATATGGTACTGTCGGGATATTTATTATTCGAGGACATAAAGATATGGTTGAACAATCTACAGACCAACTATCTAAATTAAATTACAATAGGGAACAGATTGGTTTAGAACCTTGGGAGGAATATCTTAAAAAGATAATTTTTCAAGACTCGCAAAGGTCTTTTAACTTCGGAATATATGAAGGGAGAATACACATTAAGGGGATGTCATGGGACGATTGGAATTATCCGCCCAGCTAACCACATCTTTTCTAAGAGTAATTTGATAATGATCTTTGTGAAAAAAAGAAATGACATTACAAGACGATATGTTGAAACTGGTTAATGAGTGGTGGGCAGATGCTCTAACTCAAACGGATTTTCTCAAGGGATTAGATATTTCCAAATTAAAATTCAAATACTGGACCCAGAAGTTATTACGAAAACTAATAAGCCTTCAGATGAGGCTACTAATATAAAGGAAGCTTCATGCTTTGAAGAAGGTAATATTAAAAAAAGATCATCCCCATTCTGAGAGTAATAAATCTATTGAGATAATTACTCCAAGAGGTTTTAAAACCACACTTTTGGAATGATGTTTAATTTCAGTCGATCGACAAAGGTTTTTCTCTATGGCAAGCCTTGCGATAGGCACAAAGGCTTCAATGGTTTTGTATGCCTTGGTTCAAATGCAAATGCCCCCCTTATACGGTCTATTTGTTTGTTTTTATAAGCTCTGATCGGAATAAAATGAAAATACTCCACTGGGAACAAGATGGCTTGATTCTGTATTATAAGCGCTTGGAAAAAGGCACATTCAAACGACCTACGGCTCAAATTAATGCTCCCAATAG
>JABSPR010000187.1 GCA_013214975.1 Flavobacteriales bacterium | reverse complement strand
GAAAACTCAAGTTCTTATATCCACGCGATACATTAGGGAGCCAGATAGAATCGTCAAAATCGAAGATTAATTTGGCACTTGATTTAGAAAACATTTTTTCAAAATAGTATGTACCAGTAGAGAATGCCTCTCTTTGCACAAATATTATATCGAAGTTATTTGCTCTTCTAACGTCCTTTAACCTTTTCAAATAACCTTTAGCCAGAATAATTAACTTCTTTAAATAAGCACCAGGTCTGTAAAAAATATCATCATCCTCTTCTTGAATAAGTTCAGATAACTCGTATTGATAGCCGTTTTCCTCGAAATAATCTAAATATTGTTCAAAGCGAAACCGCTGGCTAGGCGATCTACCTTTTCTATGAGCACCTATGAATAGAATTTTCGGCATAACAAGTCTGTAGATTACAAATATAACAACAACTCTTATTGCTACTTCATAAAATTCAAAACCCACCTGCGCTCAAATTTTCTGTAACTTTGGATATTATGGGACTGAAAGAAATAAATACACCAAGATGGGTGATCTTTTTTATTGACATAGCTATATGTCTTTTTGCATTATCTCTATCGTATTTACTAAGATTCAATTTTGATCTTACTAATATACCACCAGACGAAATTCGTTCTATCCCGTTTATTCTTCCTTTTGTTGTTCTCGTTAGAGGCATCTCTTTTTATGTTTCTAAAATTTATGCTGGTATTATTCGATATACCAGTACGGAAGATGCACAAAGGATTTTCATAGTAATATCTATTGGTAGTTCGTTTTATGTCTTAGCAAACCTGATTCGTTTTTTCTTTATCGACGATCATTTTTTAATTCCATTTTCGATCATAATAATCGATTATATGGCTACCATTTTCATTATGATTGTAGCTCGTGTTTCAGTTAAGATACTTTACGTAGAGCTTAAAGGGCCCAAGAAAGCAAAAGCAAATGTGGTAATATATGGTGCTGGAGAATCTGGTTTAATTACAAAGAATACTCTTATTAGAGACGGTGGTACAAAATATAACATCAAAGCATTTGTTGATCTAGATCCAAAGAAAACTGGAAAGGTTTTAGAAGGTGTAAAAATATTGCCGATTGAAATGCTTAACAGTATTCTAGAAAACGACCCACCAGATCATTTTATCATTGCAGTTCAAAATATTACCCCATATCGAAAAAAAGAAATTATCGATTTATGTCTTAAGAATGATGTAAGAGTAATGGTTGTCCCTCCTGTTTCACAATGGATAAATGGTCAGTTAAGTTTCAAGCAAATTAAAAAAGTGCGCATCGAAGATTTACTTCAACGCGAGCCTATTGTATTAAATGAAGATAAGATTGGAGAAGAGCTCCGCAATAGAGTCGTACTTGTAACAGGAGCCGCTGGATCTATAGGAAGCGGATTGGTAAGGCAAATTTCAAATTACAAGCCCAAGCTATTGATCCTACTTGATCAAGCAGAAACGCCATTATTTGAGCTCGATTTAGAGATGAATGAAAAAAAAAATCGACCAAATTTCGAAATCGTGATAGGCGACATCCGAAATGAGAAACGGATGGATCACCTTTACAATAGCTTCAAACCAGAAATAGTTTTTCATGCAGCTGCTTACAAACATGTTCCAATGATGGAAAATAATCCATCGGAAGCCGTGCAAGCAAATGTTCTTGGAACTAAAATTATGGTCGACTTAGCCATCAAGCATAAGGTGGATAAATTCGTAATGATCTCCACAGACAAGGCTATTAACCCAAGTAACATTATGGGATGCTCTAAGCGAATTGCTGAAATATATGCTCAGAGCTCAAACACAAAGTCAGATACAAAGTTTATAACCTCTCGTTTTGGAAATGTTCTTGGATCGAACGGCTCTGTTGTTTCTTTATTTAAAAAGCAGATTGCAGCGGGCGGACCAATAACAGTTACCCATCCAGACATTACTCGTTACTTCATGACAATCCCAGAAGCTTGTCAGCTTGTACTAGAAGCCGGCACAGCAGGTAACGGAGGTGAGATATATGTCTTTAACATGGGTGAATCTGTTAAGATCGTAGACTTAGCAAAGAAGATGGTTAAGCTATCCCGATTAGAACTAGGGAAAGACATACAACTTATTTTCACCCAACTGAGACCCGGTGAGAAACTACACGAAGAATTATTTTCTGATCAAGAAAACACCTTACCTACACATCATTCTCAAATTTTAATAGCCAAAGTTAGAGAGTACGAATATGCAGTTATCGAAAAAGAAATTAGCGAACTAATTAGCTTGTTCGATCAACAAAATAACAAGGCTATTGTTCTTAAAATGAAGGAGATTGTTTCCGAATACAAAAGCAACAACTCCGAATTTGAACACCTCGACAAACCTTCCGAAATAGAAAAAGCCAAACAATAATCGCATCCGAAAAAGAATTTTATAATGAGTTTAATCGACAGTCTATCCCAAAGGAGTGAATCTAAATGCGAGCTTTGTGATAAGAAATCCGAATTATCGCCTTATCAAGTTAATAATTCATCGAGTGAATCGGCAGATGAAAATATTGCCGTTTGCGAAACATGCCTTTCCAATATGAATGAGTCGAGCAATGCCAATTACTGGAGATGCCTTAACGATACCATGTGGACACAAGTACCAGTTGTACAAGTAGCAATTTGGAGGGTATTAAACAGCATTAAAAGCGAAGGATGGCCTATGAATATGCTAGATATGATTTATTTGAAGGAAGACACATTAAAATGGGCTAAAGAAGGTTCTGAAGATGAATCTACAGTGAAGCACAAAGACAGTAACGGTGTTTTACTATCGCAGGGAGACTCTGTTGTTCTTATCAAAGATTTAAATGTAAAAGGTGCTGGCTTTACTGCTAAAAGAGGAACAGCGGTAAGAAACATAAACCTTGTTCACGACAACCCAGAACATATTGAGGGGCGAGTGAATGATCAGCAAATTGTTATTCTGACTCAATATGTAAAGAAGAATAACTAGCTACCAAACTTCCCAGTAGGGTTCTGGTATATCTCCAAATCAAAATCATTAATCGAAGCAAGAAGATGATCGAAGATATCCCCCTGAATAGCTTCATACTCCACCCAATTAATATTATTACTAAAGCAATAAATTTCTATTGGCAAACCCTTTTCGCTCGGAGCAAGTTGTCGTACCATAAGAGTTAAATCCTTTCGAATATTCTCATTAGCCAATAAATAAT
>JABSPR010000186.1 GCA_013214975.1 Flavobacteriales bacterium | reverse complement strand
TTTTAGCTGCTACTGGATGGAGTCTTAAGAAGATGATGAAACAATTGAAAAGTGAAGTCAAATTATCGCTGATTCAAATATTTGAAATCATTTTAACCTGCATCTTCCCGAAAATGAATTTAAGTTGTTAAGGATCGACTAACTAAAATTTATTCCTAGTCCCCCAACAATTAGTCTTGATCCATTAATTCCACTAAACTAAGCAATTGAGTCAATTGAAAGCCACTAAATTAGCAAAAAGGGGGGTGTTGTTAGCCTATGCTAACTCTCAGTTAACATAATAAATCTCTCTTTTATAATTCTTAAAATCATTGATATGGAAGAAAACCTAGATATTCAACTCTTCTAAATCTCTTGCCATTATCATAGATTGGTTGAGGTGGATCGGCTTGGGTTAAGTAGCCTGTTATTGAAAAACATCGGCCCTTTACAATTTGTTTGGTACCTCTCCAATTCGTTTTAGTTGTGATAATTACCTCTTTTGCACATTTTGTTAGATTAACAGGCTCAACTTTTAGAAAAACCGGCGTTATCGAATCGTTTTGAGCAATAAGAACGGTAGAACAAAGAGAAATAATTAGTATAAATATCGTTTTCATATTGGCATAATTCATCAATTATAACTCTATAACTCTATAACTCTCTACTCCTCAATTCAACATCCCCAGAAATTCAGTGTCTTTATTTCTTAGATCAAGTCAACCTTCGTAGACAGATTTAAGATTAAGCATAAAGAACGACCAGCCGGAATCACAACCAAGTCGAATTCCGCGCTTAGAGCTGTCATCAATAGGAATATTTTTCTGAACCAATTCAACTATAACATATCCAGACTCTTCTTTTAGCGAAATCTCCACTAGACATTCACCGGCAAATATGAATTTAATAAATCAAGGCCATTGACTTGCGTAAATTCTGCTCTATCCGTCATGTCGTGCAAATACCACGACCATTCATACTGGCCAGCAGTACGAACATTTTCATCATTAGGAATCGCTTCTGAGCCGCGGTAATTTGTAGCTTGACTCAAGAACCAAGTTTCAATTTTATCCGCTCGCGTCCATGCGTCATACAAATCTTTCATGTCAGCCTTAATCCCAATCTTCTTGGTAAAAGTTGTCAAGTCGTAAGTTTTCATAGTTCCAGTTTAACTTGTGTTTTTTTATCGGCTGTCTTTAAAAAAGAAGACGCAGATGCATATCCTTTTTGATAATAATTGAGGAATCCAATATTCAGTCGCTCTTCGTTTTTATTGAATTTAAAAGTTTGTCTTTTATAGTGGAAAATTTTATCCGAGTTACTCAAGCGCCATACGTGCACGTAATAAGCGCCTTTGTAATAGAACGCTTTTGAAATCATCATTTGTAAATCTCCTGTATTGAGGTTTTCGTTCTTCGCTAGAAAATCACTCGTATTACCTTCCATAAAATGTTGACAATTTACTTTGGTATTATTCAGTTTAGAATTTATCACAGTACTAGAAGAATCTGGAGAGATTAAAAACTCAGACCATTTATCAAGGTGAAATCCAAGACCGTCATGGCCGTACAACTTCATTTCGAGATAACTTTATTCGTTTTTGGATCCATTTTTTTTCCAACTCCATTTACGATACTGGTCAATTCCCCCTTCAAATATTTCTCTTGGAAATATTCAGCCACTTTGTATTCAAGGCCATTACTCGCTTGTGTGTATGGGCCTCGAGTTATTTCTGGCGAATCAATGATGGAATCGATTTCAATAATTGAAT
>JABSPR010000185.1 GCA_013214975.1 Flavobacteriales bacterium | reverse complement strand
ATTAATCTAGAGGGTGCAAGTCCCTTATGGGCGAGGGTCGTGCCTCGAACCATTAGTAAGTCGCAAGCTGGTTTGTCGCGAGGCGTGCAGTGAAGGAAGCGAGACTACAAATTTCGGTACTGACGAACAGGAACCGCATACGAGGCATATTTGATTGGGTAAGCAAGCACATCTTTGTAAAGCCCTAAGAATACCAAAGGTCAATTATGTAGATGCGGCAGGGATCGAATGAAAGAAGATGCAATTACCTGGGGAGGTCTCCGCAGTCACGAGTTGGCAAAGAGGAGAAGTCAGCAGAGGTCATAGTACTTACAGGAAACGAGGTGGGAAAAACCCACAGGTCTCACACGTAAGGAAGGACTGAACGATAATGGTCTTTAATGAACAAAGGAGTTGTTTTATGTTAATGGTAGTTTCCTAGTAAAATAGCAGCCTTTGATTAAGCGAGACAGCGCAAGTATTTTGAGTATAAATGATTAAACAATTAACAAGTAAACGGAACCTTAACCAAGCCTATTTGCGTGTATATCGTAATAAGGGAGCAGGAGGAGTTGACAAAGTACAGGTAACTGGACTAAAATCAATTTTACAAGCAAACAGCAAACGATACACTAACCAGATAGAACGAGAGATGTATGAGGTCTCTCCAATATTGGGAGTTGAAATACCTAAGAGCAACGGTACAACGAGATTACTCGGCATACCCACCGCGATTGATAGAGTATTTCAGCAAGCACTACATCAGGTACTGCAACCAATATTTGAGTCAGACTTTCAGCAGCATAGTTATGGTTTCCGTCCCAATCGTAATGCTAATCAAGCGGTAAAACAAAGCCTTAAGCATATAAATTCGGGATACCAAGACGTGGTGGATATCGATTTGAAGAGTTTCTTTGATGAAGTAGAACATTATGTATTGCTTGAGTTGGTAAGCAAAAAGGTAAATTGTAGCGCCACCATGAAGCTATTACGTTCATTTTTACGCGCACCGATACAAATCAACGGTAAGCTACAAAAGCGAACCAAAGGGGTGCCACAAGGTTCTCCTTTGAGCCCATTGCTCTCTAATATCTTACTCAACGAGTTGGATAAAGAATTGGAGAAACGCGGACATCGTTATGTGCGATACGCAGATGATTTCAGTATCTATGTAAAAAGTAAAGCATCTGCAAAAAGAGTAGGTAATAGTATCTATAAATTTTTGTGGAATCACCTTCATCTTCCAATAAATAGGGAGAAAAGTGGAGTGCGCAGACCCTCAACTTTTAACTTACTAGGTTTCGGATTTGTACCGACCTATAAGAAAGGAGAAAAAGGGAAATATCAGCTAGTGGTACAAGAATCCAAATGGAAAGAATTTAAGCGAAAACTTAAACAACTGACCAAGAAAACTATACCAGCTAGTTTTGAAGAGCGTCTCCACCGCATCAACCTACTAATCCGAGGATGGATAAATTACTTTAAAGCAGCCTCCATTCAAGCAAAGCTTAAAAAGCTAGAAGAATGGCTTCGAAATCGGCTACGGTATTGCATATGGCACGACTGGAAAAAGCCCGAAAGAAAGAGAAAGAATTTCATTCGATTGGGAATTGACCAAGGACAAGCCTATGCATGGAGTCGTACTCGTATGGGAGGATGGGCAGTAGCCCAAAGTCCTATGCTTCGTACAACTATTACCATAGCAAGAATGAAAAAGAAGGGTTATGTTAGTTTAATCGACTATTACAATAAATCGAAACGTATCATTATTGAACCGCCGTATACGAGACCCGTACGTACGGTGGTGTGAGAGGTGCACTCCGCTCAATTTTGGGCGGAGCCATCTACTCGATTAGGTACAGTATATTTCTATATCAGTATTTAAGATTTCTTTATTCGAATGGTAATGAAGTCCTATTTTTTTCAATAACTGCTTTGATACAAGATTTTCTTTTTCCACCAATCCATATATTGTGTTCAAACCCTTTTCTTTCAGGCCATATGTGACTAATTTTGATAGTATTTCTGTAGCTAATCCCTTATTCCAATTTTCTCTTTTCAAATGACATCCTATGTGATGACCATCTATTGATTCAAAGAAGTTCAAATTGACAGTCCCCATTATTTCACCCGTTTCTTTACATCTTACAACCCAGAAACCAATTGAAGTTTCATTTTGTAATAATCTTTTATTCAAAAAATCTGAAAAAAAATCAGGGTGCTTATTCTGAAATGGTTTAACAAATTTATTTGAATCAGGTTCAGAATACATTTCAAGTAGAGAATCAAAATCATCTCTTTCTAATGGGCTCGATATCGTTCTTTCTGTGGTTAGTGTCATTTTAATTGTACCTAACGTGAGTCTGCGCACAAACTCCTATTTAATTTGAAATTAGCCAATATTGTCAGTTTTAGAATGCTTTAGAGGGAGTTAATTTTCTACTCTAGTTAAAGTAGTGTATTTTCTATTTTGAGAAAAGGGGCTTATATGGATTAAAAAAGACACAAATAGCCCTGAAAAACTAAGGCAAAGCTCTTTTAGCTTATTTTTTAGTTCGTTTATAGTAAAAATAGACATCAGTCTTCTAAGGTTGTAAACCGTCATCATCATGTTTACTTCTGAAAGTACATTTTGTTTGCCTTTCATCAGGGTAAAAGTAAATCCCCATTGTCGTTTTAGTGTTCCAAATTGGTGTTCAGTTACTTGTTGTCTTAATCTGTAATAATCAGGATTTGAATCTACTCTTTTTTTGTTGTTTTCAACTGCTTCTTGATAAATAGAACGTTCAATAAATCGTCCGTTTTTATTGGTTGTACATTGGTCTCTGAGCATACAAGTTTTGCATGCTTGTCGGTTTTTATAATGTTTAACCTTGTGTTTGTTTTTATTATATACTGCTCCGTTTGTGGCTAGTATTTCTCCTGCAGGACAGGTATAGTGGTTCTTTGGAGCATTATATTTAAATATTTGCATATCATATAAGCCGTTTTTCAGAGAGGAGTGTGCCTTAGGAGAAGAGAATGTAGTGATGTTGTTTTTAGTGCAAATATCAATATGTTTTCCGGTGGTATATCCTTTATCAGTTAAAACATTCATCTGTTTTAAGTTCAATAATTCTTTAGCATCTAAAGCCATCGGTGATAGAGCATGTGTATCATTTACCGTTCCGGTATCATTATTAATAAATAGGTTGTGTTTACTGTCGGAACCAGCTTGAACACAGTAACCCACATTAATAATATTTTTATGGAGAATAACACTTCTGGCATCAGGGTCGTTTAAACTAATTTGTGTTTCACCACTATCTTTAAGTTGTTTTTCAATACGTTGATAATTCTCTTTCTTAGAATTTTGATAAACTATTTTTTGATTAATATCCTCTTGTTTATCAACCGAATCTTCTTGTTCTAATTGTTTTTGATAGTCATCTATTTTATCATCAATATATTTAATATGTCTGTCAATTTTCTTTTGATTAAAATTGTTTTTCGAAGCATTCTGTGCTCTAATTTTAAAGGAATCAATTGCAATAGTCTGCCCATCAATAAGGTTAAGGTCTTTAAGTATTACTACAAAATATCTGAAGGCTTGTTTAAATGCTTTGGCATTGTTTTTTCTAAAATAAGCTATCTTCCTGGCTGAAGGTTTGAGTCCTTTGATGAGCCAAATAACCTCAAGATTAACTTGGCAAGCATGGGCTAGTTTTCGTGACGATCGTAAATGATTTTTATAACCGTAAAGATAAAGCTTTAATAAATCAGATGGTGAATATGGTGGTCTTCCTTCTTGTTCAAAAGTATCTTTAAATCCTAAATTATTTAAAGGAAGTATATCAACAAATAAATCTACTATTCTTGCCCATGAGTCTGGTTTCACAAATTCATCAAACGAAATCATTTGTAATTGATTTCTATTAAACCCCTGAATAAAATCCATAATAGTGTTGTGCTTTATTACACTATTAAGATACAAAAAAGTGGAGGTTCTGATCAATTTAATTTAGCAAAAATACATTGTGAGTTTTTGCGCAGTCTGACGTTTAGTATATGGCAAGTAGGGCAGTAGAAAGCGATACACTTTCAAGTTTGCTCTGAGCCACATTTTTATATTTTGTTTTTAACTTATTCATCTTAAAAGCCAAATTAAAAATTTGGCGGTGTTAGTAAATAGCACTGAACTTTCGTAATCCACAGAACGCCCTATTTGCTATATACAGTGTGTGTGCCCAGCAT
>JABSPR010000184.1 GCA_013214975.1 Flavobacteriales bacterium | reverse complement strand
TCATTCGGGCAGCAGCTGGATACATGTCAGAATGATCAGAAGAATTTAAGAATGATCCGCCGAGATCAAAACCTACAATCAGTTTGAAAGAATCACCATCTGGTACTACTTTAGACCATACATCAATAGTATTCATGCTGATTGATCGCAATTCTGTATCATCCGAGAAAAGCTCTTTCTTTTGATTGGAGGTTTTCCCCTTTGCCTTCTTCATCATGTTCTTCCAATCTTTCATAATAGCCTTGTCATCTCCTTCAAATATGCGAACGGTTAATACATTATTAGATGTGCCTGCAATGTTTTCTCTGCCCTCTTTCACAATTATTTTTTCGGCACTTACGCTTGCTACGAAACACAGAGATATAAGGAGAGATATTATTTTTTTCATTTTCTTAAAATTAAATTAATGGTCTTCATCGACTGTAGTTACTCCACCAGAAACAATAAACTTCATGGCATCGGCTGCATTCATATCCAGTGGGGTTATTTGTTCATTAGCCACTACAAAAAGATTGCCAGAGAAATTATAGGAGTGCGGTAAGTAAACAGCAGACTTACCTTCAGAGATTCCTAACATGCTTAAATTTTTCTGGGTTATAAATCCCATTTTTTCCATGCCACTGTCCTTTCCAATTTTAACCAATACAGGCTTGTCGAACCTTTTTTTATTACCTACAAAGGCACCTAACAAGTCTTTAATACTTGTGTAAATTACTTTCATTAGAGGAGCTTTTTTTATTAGCCCATCGAAGTAAGAAATTATAGGTTGCGCGAGTATTGTACTACCTAAATATCCTAAGGCAGTAATTAATATTAGTAAGACTAATATTCCTAATCCGGGTATAGGAAAGGGTAATATTCCGTCAATTAATTTTAACGCTTGAACGGTGATATATAAGGTTATAGTTACCGGTATAATGTAGAGTAAACCTTGTAGAAAATACTTTAACAATCTGTTCATTTAGCTAGGTAGTTACTGGTATTAAATGTAATTGAAAAAAAGGAAAATTATTTATCTATTCTTAGCGAAAATCAAATAGTTACCAAGAAAATTGGGGTTCTAAGTACGTGTATCTAATCGAGTTTAAACAGCTCAGACGAAATCGAATCGGCCATCATCTTTCCTTTTCTAGAGAGAATCAGTGTATTATTTTCTGTTAGTATTTCTCCGGATCGAATAAAAATATCGGCTTCTTTTGTGAGGTGATCTACATATTCTTTATCAAAATGTTTTTGGATATGAATCAGGTTTACTCCCCATATAGTTCTTAAGGATGTTAAAATATATTCATTGAAAGCTTCAGTAACAGTAAGTATTTCAGACTCATTATTCACTTTACCTCGACTTATGGCGTTAATGTATTTTACATTGTTAGAGACATTCCATTCTCTGGAATTTCCATTATAAGAATGTGCTGATGGACCAATTCCCAAATATTTTTTATTTTTCCAATAAGATGAGTTGTGTTTCGATTCGTGGTTAGTCTTACAGAAATTGGAGATTTCGTATTGGGTGTAGCTGTTTTCGTCCATGAAGTTCATCAGCATCTCGAAATGAGTTTTTCCCTTCTTGTCTGAAACAGGATCAGATTTTCCTTTAGATATTAATGAAGCAAGTGGAGTATTAGATTCTACTGTTAAGCAATAAGCCGAAAGGTGAGGAATGTCTAAAGACGCGAAAGTAAGTAGGTTGTGATTCCATGCCTCGTCGGACAGGGTAGGGACTCCATAGATTAGGTCGATAGTAATATTTTCTAACCCTACTTGTTTAGCATTTCGAATAGCCACGATCGCTTCGTTGGAAGTATGTGCTCTGTTCATGTATTGAAGATCTATGTCATGAAAAGATTGTATTCCAATACTTAATCTGTTGATAGATGATTTTTTGAATTCTTCCAATTTACTTATCGAAATATCATCTGGATTTACTTCCATTGTTATTTCTGCATTGTCGTCAATTTGAAAATTTTTATGAACAGAGTTTAAAATAGAATCGAGTTCTGTTTGAGAGAGAAGGGAAGGAGTACCGCCTCCAAAATAGATTGTAGAAATAGATTCGTTGTCTAAATAATCTTTTCTAAGCTCAATCTCTTTGATGAGGCATTCTACCAAAGCAGATTTTTTATTAAGCGTAGTGGAGAAGTGAAAATCACAATAATTACACGCTTGCTTGCAAAAAGGGATATGGATGTATATGCCTGCCATCCACCGAAATTACATTTGTTTTGATGTATGACAACCAGGAATCAAGTTAGAAGAGAACTATTTTACTAGTTATATTTCCTCCTGCAGTAATTGCTGTTAGAATATAAATTCCTTTTGGAAGGTGTCCGATTGATATCTGTTCTTGAATTTCTCCAAAGAAACCAGCGTTGTACGTTTCGGCAAGAACAGCCTGGCCCGATAAATTACTAATAAGAACGTCCACTGTTTCATCTTCAGCTAGGTCTGTAAGGTGCAACATCACATCTCTGTTTGTGGGATTTGGATATGCATATTAAATATCTGATATCCAGATATTTAATATGCATTGGTTACCCGAAATTATTGAAATATACTCCTTGCAACGGTCTTAAGTTATCTGTCCAACTGAATAGCTAGATGAACCTCCAGCGCCTGTTGCTTCTCCATCTGTGGCTGGTACTGTTTCTTGGGTTTGCAGGGAATTGATATTTATCAATGCACTGGCGATTATCGCTAATCCTATTAATGTTTTTTTCATAAGGCAAATCAAAATAAAAAGGGCTTTCAGAATGGAGGGCAAACGCCCTCCATTTTTTAAAAATCGACCGCTACGCGGTAATAAATTGTTAAATAGATGAATGGATAAATTGTTAAAAAGCCCGAACTGCACGCACGTAATTCGTGTAGCTCTTATCGTCGCTGAACTGGTTACCACTGGGGAAAATCTGAAGCCACGCATAGATGAATTCGTCCTCCGTAGAACTCCAATAGTAGTTATTAGCAAAACCACCAATTGCAACTCTATTAAGGTATAGTTTGTTTAACTCCTCTTTTGAAGGCAAATACCAATCACTGTAACCTCCTAATACTAAATCGGAACAAATTTTAGCAGCATAACTACCAGCACCCTGATTAGTTACAATAGCAGTTGTGTTCGCATTTCCTGTTCCTAATGCTGTTGCTATTGCTCCTGTAGTTGTATAACTCCCATTATACCATTGTATACTTGTACCTTGGTCGCTTGGTGCAGCTATTAACCCATGTGTTTCGCCTACAACATAACCAGGGTCTCCAGAAACAAAAATATAAGCTACTTTTCCTC
>JABSPR010000183.1 GCA_013214975.1 Flavobacteriales bacterium | reverse complement strand
ATCCCCCAAATTGTATCCGTTGGGTAGAGTATCGTTTTCCCATTTAAGAAAGCTGACGAAGCATATTCTATTTCTTGCATAGCTCGTACAGTTTCATTATTTCGGAAGCGATAATATCATCATTAAACTTCTGAACGTAATCGAAGCCTTTGGTAATCATGTTTATCCTAATTTCTTCGGTGCTTAGAATATTATTAATGGCGTTCGATAATTCTTCTATAGAGTTACTGTCTACGAAGGCGCTATCTGGTCCGGCGGCCTCTGCGAAACAACCACCTGTGGAAGTAATTACGGGTACTTTCTGATATAGAGCTTCAATAATAGGAATTCCAAATCCCTCGTATTGAGATGGGTAAATCATTACTTTACTACCGGAATAGACATGAGCTAGCTGTTGATTGCTGATCCCTTCTCTTATATGTACTCTTTCAGAAAGACCAAGTTCGATTATTGCTTTCTCTACTTTTTTGAAATATGAAGTTTTTCGTCCAATAATAACTAAATGGATGTCACTCGCTTTAAGCTTGGATAAAGATTGCACCACTCTTAATGAATTTTTTCTTTCTTCAATGGTGCCAACATTTAATATGTAATTATCTGGCAGTTTTAGTTTTTTTAGCGTCTCTTTTACTGCTTCAGGAGAAGGGTGTTTTTGAAAAACTGGATCACAAGGTTGATAGACTACTTTGATTTTTTCTGGCGAGATATCAAAGTGTTTAATGATGTCTTTTTTAGTTTGCTCGCTTACTGCTATTATAAGGTTTGCATTCTGACAACCATGCCTAGCTTTGTGTTCGTATGTTACTCTATCGATTTTTTTATAGTGCTCAGGATGCTCTAAGAATATCAAGTCATGAACGGTTATGATGCTCTGTATTTCAGTATCGTTAATGCCTGTAGGTAATTCATTACTTAAGCCATGATAAATATCGATATTGTCCTCGTTTAGTTGGTTGAGGATACCAGTAGACCTCCAATAACTTTTTACTAGATTGTTGAAAAAACCTATTGGTTCCTTAACAATAACATTGTCTTTATTTAATGCTTCATGGAATTCGCCTATCGGTTTTTCTGCAGAAGGGGTATATAGATGGTATTCCTGATTAGAATAGTTTTTGCATAGAATGCGCACAATATTTCGGCTATAGGAACCTAAGCCGGTTTTATTGTGAAACGCTCGCTTTGCATCAAATCCGATTTTCACTATATGCGTTTTACTTCTATACTGCTACGTTGTGCTCTCTTAAAGCATCATTAAGAGATGTCTTAAGATCCGTAGATGCTTTTCTTTTACCAATAATCAATGCACAAGGCACTTGGTATTCTCCGGCTGCAAACTTCTTGTTGTATCCACCAGGAATAACAACCGATCTTTCCGGAACTTCACCTCTGTATTCGATTGGCTCTGGACCAGTAACATCAATTATTTTGGTTGACATTGTAAGTACTACATTTGCTCCAAGAACAGCCTCTTTCCTTACTCTAACACCTTCTACAACAATACATCTCGATCCAATAAATGCACCGTCTTCGATAATTACTGGAGCAGCTTGGATAGGCTCCAATACACCTCCAATTCCAACACCACCACTAAGGTGAACTCCTTTTCCTATTTGCCCACAAGAACCAACAGTTGCCCATGTGTCTACCATAGATCCTTCGTCAACATACGCACCAATATTTACATATGAAGGCATTAGTATAACACCTTTTTGAATGAAAGATCCGTATCGTGCAACTGCGTGAGGAACAACTCTTACACCAAGCTCTGCATAGTTTTTCTTTAAAGCGATTTTGTCATGAAATTCGAATGGGCCAACTTCAATAGTTTCCATCTTTTGAATAGGGAAGTATAGGATAACAGCTTTTTTCACCCATTCATTTACGATCCAATCGTCTCCGTTTGGTTCTGCTACTCTGATTTTGCCTTTGTCAAGGCCATCAACAACTGCTCTAATCGCCTCCGCTACATTCGCATCTTCAAGCATAGATCTGTCTTCCCATGCGGCTTCAATAATATTTCTTAGTTCTTCCATGATAAATTTTAGTAAGTGTAAAAGTAATAATAATGACATGAGTTAAAAAGGGAAATTGAGCTACGTTCAATTGATTCTTTGTAATTTTATATTAACTAAGAAAAGAAGGTTTTGGGGAGAATTTTAGCCATAGATTATGGGAGTAAGAGAGTTGGTGTAGCGGTTACAGATAAAGATAAAATCATTGCTACACGCCTTGATACTCTACATTCTAAAGATATTTTAGCTTTCCTTGAAAGCTATGTAGAAAAGGAGTCGGTGGAGTGTATTGTTGTTGGGGAGCCCAAGACTTTAAATAACGAAGATTCTGAATCAGCAAAATTTATTGATCCTTTTGTAGTTCATTTGAAAAGAAAGTTTCCGAATATCACAATAGAAAGGATGGATGAGAGGTTTACTTCAAAGATTGCGGTAAGAGCAATAGTGGACGCAGGCGTAAAGAAAAAACAGAGAAGAGAAAAAGAATTAGTTGATGGTGTGAGTGCAACATTAATTTTGCAATCATACATGGAACATAAAGGGATTTAAAAGTAATACAGTGATACTACCAATTAGAGCGTACGGAGATCCGGTACTAAAGAAAAAATGTCAGAATATAGACAAGGATTACAATGATCTATCACGCTTGATAGTCAATATGTTTGAAACAATGTACAAGGCAGAGGGAGTTGGGTTGGCTGCTCCTCAAATAGGGTTGCCGATAAGAATGTTTATTGTTGATGGTAGTGCCTATGAGGCGGATGAAGCTTGGCTCTCTGATTTTAAAGGTGTATTTATTAATCCGGAAATGCTTGTTGAAGAAGGGGAGGTTAAGGATTTTAATGAGGGATGCTTAAGTATACCGACTATTCGTGAAGATGTGTCGCGTAAGTCAGTGATTAGGATAAAATATTTTGATGAAAACTTTAAAATTCATGAAGAAGAATTTAGTGGGATAGCTGCAAGGATAATACAGCATGAGTATGATCATGTAGAAGGTATATTGTTTACAGATCATTTGAACGCTTTGAAACGGAGATTGATAAAAAGAAAATTGACTTCAGTTTCTCAGGGATTAGTTGACGTTAAGTATAAAATGAAATTTCCCATAAAAAGATAGATTATGAAACAATTGCAAATAGCGGGAATTCCAATTATTATAAGCTTTATGGCTATTATGTTAATAATTGGTTGCGGAACTGATGCCGATAAAGAATTAACAGAAGAAGAATTTGTTATCATGATTTCTGCTACTGAAGATAGTTTGTATAGTAAGAAAGGGATGAATATGGATGTTGAAAAGGCGACTGAACTACTAGATATGTACAGTGACTTTTCTGAGAGTTTTATTAAAAGTGATGAAGTGCCAGAAATGCTATTTAAAGGTGGTGAACTTGCAATGGGGTTGAAAAAATCTGAAAGGTCATTATCTTTCTTTAAGAGATTATTTAAAGCTTATCCAAATTATGAAAAAGCTCCCTACGCTTTATTTCTTCAAGGGTTTATAAATGAGAATTACTTAGGTAAATTAGGAAAAGCAGAAGAATTGTATCGTCAGTTTATGTCGGAGTATCCGTCACACGAGCTGTATAAAGACGCGAAGTTTTCTATAGAAAATATGGGAATGTCTCCGGAAGAATTATTAAAGTCTTTTGAGAAACAAACAGAAGCTTCTTAATTGAAATGCTTCTTGAGGTAGGTTTGCATTTCTTCAATGGTGACATTCTGAACAAGTGTACCTTTTTTTGTATAAGAAATATTTCCTGTCTGTTCGGAAACAATTAAAGCAATTGCATCAGAAATTTCTGTAATACCAAGGGCTGCTCTGTGCCTCATTCCAAGCTCTGCTGGCAAATCTTCTTTTTTAGAGGTAGGTAGAACGGCTCGTGCAGCTATTAATCGGTTATCCTCAACAATTACAGCTCCATCATGCAACGGACTGTTTTTGTAAAAGATAGATTCAATCATTCCTGAAGTAAGTTTTGCGTCAATAAGATCAATAGCACTGCTGTACAGTTTGAGGTCTGTTTCTCCCGAGATAATAATTAACGCACCGGTTTTTGTTAAAGCCATACTCTGCATTGCTTTGCATAGAGAGGAAACATCTAAAATAGCCCTTTCGTCTTCCTCTTTCCAAAAGAATAATTTGTTTTTCAAATAGCCCTTCTTGAAAATTTCTGTTGTGCCAATTAGTAAAAGAAATCGTCTTAGCTCTGGTTGAAAAACGATAACAAGTACTAAAACTCCAACACCCATAAAAGTGCCAAGTATGTCTCTGAGCATCTTCATGTTAAGTGTTTCAACTATTTTAAAAAGCAGGAAAAAAGACAATATTCCAATAAAAATATTGATTGCTGCAGTGCCCTTAAGCAGCCGGTATAATTGGTAAACCAATATGGCAACTAGAAAGATATCTATGATGTCGAGAAGTCCGAGATCGATAAAGTTCATGTCTAAATGTGCTTTTTAACTTTATTTGAAAAATCCATGATTTTAATACTTTCCATAGCTTCATTAACATCATGAACGCGTAGAATATTTGCCGAATTTAACAAAGAAAATGTATTTACTACAGTAGTGCCGTTCAAAGCATTTTCTGGAGCGGTATCTAAAACTTTGTTAATAAGCGACTTTCGCGATACACCTACAAGTATAGGTAGATTGAAAATTTTAAAATCTTCAAGGTTGTTTAAAATAATATAATTGTGCACTGTGTTTTTGCCGAATCCTACACCTGGATCTAGGATTATATCATTAACACCTAGTTTTTTTAGAGCTTCAATTCTAGAAGAAAAGAAGCTCATTATTTCCTTTACAACATTGTTGTAGCTCGGGTTCTTTTGCATTGTTTGTGGCGACCCTTGCATATGCATGAGGATGTATGGCACATTAAGATCAGCTACAGTCTCAAACATTTTCTTGTCAAGATTTCCTCCAGATATATCATTTATTAAAGAAGCTCCTGCATTAACGGCAGCTCTTGCAACGTCACTTCTGAAAGTGTCTATTGAGATAACAATGTTTGGAAACTCTTTTACTAATAATTCAATAATAGGTACAACGCGTTCTGTTTCTTCTGTAATAGTAATATCAATCGCGTTTGGTCGAGATGAGTATCCTCCTATATCGATAATTGTGGCTCCATCCGCTAACATAGTTTTAACCTGATCGGCAATGTTGTTATGTTGCAAATACTTACCACCATCATAAAAAGAATCGGGTGTAATATTTAGGATTCCCATGACTAACGGGATATCAAAATCAATCAATTTACCTCCGCAATTCAGGAGATTTTTCCTTAAGAAAAATGTATCTTTCACTTTCTAATTAGACGGGTTAAAAACTGTAATATATCACTAGGATTATTCATGAACAATACTTCAGAACAATACACTTTAATAGTTGATAAATGTAAAGATATATTTATTAAGAAAATGAAGGACTATGGCACGTCATGGCGAATCTTGAAAGCGACTTCACTTACCGATCAGGTTTTTATAAAAGCAAAGCGAATTAGTACAATACAAGAAGGGAAGATCCAAAAAATAGAAGAAGATATCACATCTGAGTATATTGGGATAATTAACTATTGTGTAATAGGCTTAATTCAATTAGAAAAAGGGAATAAGTCGGATTTAGACCTTGGGGAAAAAGAAGCCATTGATTTGTATACTTACTATGTGGCAGAGGCAAGATCTCTTATGGAGAAGAAAAATCATGATTATGGAGAGGCTTGGCGAGACATGCGTGTTAGTTCGTTAACCGATTTGATTTTGATGAAGCTTTTAAGAGTAAAACAGATTGAAGACAATAGGGGTGAAACAATCATTTCTGAAGGCATTGATGCAAGCTATTTCGATATTATTAATTATGCTATTTTTGCT
>JABSPR010000182.1 GCA_013214975.1 Flavobacteriales bacterium | reverse complement strand
ATTATTTCAACTTATTTTAACAATTTCCATTTAACTTTTCACAGTGCTGGTTTTATAGAGTCTGAGTTCTACCTATGCAAATGGAACTTACTTTCAAATTAAGGCATTATTGATCTACTATTAAGCATAACCCATTCCATGCATTAAGTAACGAAGGGTATTTAATGGAATCCAATTTCACAGGACTCAATGGCCTAGGTGAATCTAATTACAACTTTAGTTACGATGCATTAAATATTGATATGGTATACCGATGGAGATTTGCACCAGGAAGTGAGCTCAGTCTGGTTTGGAAGGCATTTATTGAGAAGGAAGACAATATTATTGATCGTACATATTTCAAGAATATTGATGAAACGTTTAAAACCAATCAACGAAATAACTTTTCAATAAAACTTCTTTACTATTTGGATGCACAGTATCTGAAGAAGAGAAAGGCAAAAGACGTTAAGTATATTTAGGCCTCTATTTTCACAATTACACCCAATTGTTTACGAAGTAGATGAAGACAACTTCAAAAGGTAGTTTACCAACTTTGTTTCTATAGTGGTTACAGTCTTCTTTCTCCCATGCACGCAAGAAAAAAATAAGTAACTTTATAACTATTCTGAACTCTTCATTATTGAATTTTCAGGAGAAATAATAACTAAATTAATTATTTGCAATAGTGCTGTTAGTTTATGTGTAATCATGAAACACAGAAACTATACGGTTAGATTATATGAAAGTAAAATTCTGTTTTATTTCAATAATTATCTGTTTAAATTCGGCATGTGTTTTTTCACAAATAAACGATGCAAATACAGATTCTAAAAATACTACTCTGGGTAATTCCAGCACCACATATTTTGTATCGAAAAACTCTACTGCGATTTCTCCACACATAGCAGCACATTTTATTTCAAAAGGATTTTCAAAACAAGATGCAATAGAATTAGCGGAGCAATTTGTTATACGATATAATAGTATTCATAAAACAAAGAGCAAACTGAACAATACGGATGTCATCAACTTGGGTATTGAAGATGACCTTCAACTCATTTCTTTACTAAATTGGGATCTTTTCTTATCTCACAATAATTTGTATGGGGCATATATTAGAGCTTATTCAAATACAGCAAAGCCATGGTATGGTGTTTCTCCTGAAGCATTTCATGAAGTTTTTCGAATATTATCCAGTCAGCATATAAGTGCAGATAAGATCCATGGTAAACTGTTAGTAACCACAAAGATAATTGACGAATTATCGACCTCATTAAAACCAATAATCGAATCTAATAAGTCTATTAGAAAAGCGTACAACTACTTAATAAAGGGAGAGTTTAGCATCTCAGAAAAGTTCCTGGGAAAAAGCATATTGGCGGATAAAATGTCTGACGCGCAGGAGAACTTCAATATGGCCAGAATCAAAACTATTAATCTGAAGTATAATGAAGCAAACCCCTATTATATTAGAGCTGTTCAATTATATGAAACAAACCCTCGATATGTCTTAGCCTATGCAAATAATCTGAGTATTAATGGGGACTACAAAAAGGCTATTATCAACTACAAAAGTTCATTTAGGGATTTAAAAACAGATGATGAAGAGTATAACAGAAAGGTATCCACACGGTGCAATAATCTTGGTGTATCTTATAAGGCAACAAAAGATTATGATAACGCTTTACAGTATTACCAAAAAGCAATTGAACTAGACCTCGCCGATTTAGGCGAAACTCATCCCCAAATCCCGGTTTTATATAACAACATCGCAGAAACTTATATCGCTTTACATAATTTCAAGCAAGCAGAAAATTATCTCAGGAAAGCGCTTGAGATTGATCTGGAAATTTTCGGGAAGCAGCATCCCAGAATAATTACTCGATACAATAATCTTGGAACACTGTATAATCTTACAGGACAAACAAGTCTTGCTGTTAAATTATTCGAAAAGGCACTTGCTCTTAATGCCAAAATGTTTGGTGAATTGAACCCTACTATTGCCGAT
>JABSPR010000181.1 GCA_013214975.1 Flavobacteriales bacterium | reverse complement strand
TGGTTTTGAAAGCTTTGAGTCTATAAAGCGAATGACCACACAATCCTCTTTTAGGTTGAATACGCTGGCGTTGCAATTCACTGCAATGGGTATAATGATATTGAAAGAGAGTAGAAAGTTGAGTTATTCGGATAAAGTAAAAAAGCATATTCCTGAATTTCCATATAATGATATTACGATCCTGAATTTATTGCAACAAACTAGTGGAATGCCAGATTATATGGATCTAATTCCAGAGGAAATACCGGATGAAACTGTTCTCTTTAATAAGGATGTGCTTAATCTATTGGTAAGTCATACTCCTGATTTACTGTTTGAGCCAGGGGAGTATTGGGCGTTTTGTGCTACAGGTTATGTGATACTTGCAGTTATTATTGAACGGGCGAGTGGTAGAACATATACTGAATTTATGACTTCGAAAATTTTTGAACCATTAGAAATGAATCACACTTATGTGGCAAATGGAGATCCCAAACAAGGTATTCCGAATAGAGTATATGGTTATGACAAAGATAAGATGCCAACAGATTGGGATATTACGAATGGTATTGTAGGTGATGGCGGAATTTATTCGTCGGTAGAAGATTTGTTTAGATGGGACAAAGCCTTGTATACAGAGGATATAGTATCTAAGTCTACCATAAAAGAGGCGTATACACCGTACGAGTTAAATGGATTTGGAGATAGTACGGAGGATTATGGCTTTGGAGTAGATCTTCGAAATCGTCATGGAAATCATCACATTGATGCGGAAGGAAATAGGTTAGGATTCTATAATTACTTCTCACGGAATTTGAAAAACAAATCTTCTATTATTATTCTTACTAACCAGAACAGCAAGCCTAATTACATTGCTACTTATATCGAGGATATAATATCTGAATTGAGAAATTAGGGCTTAGCCTTCCTTGTTTATTTCCTTTCGAGAATTGCGTTTTTGGCCAAAGCCTTGCGTTACTTTCAAGTAGTTTCTTAACTGGTAATTAAAGATTTCTACTACTTCAATATTCGTCCGTTCTAAGAAGGAACCTTCAAATTTTTTAATCATATATGGCAGAGGCCTTCTAAGTTGTTCCCAGTTTGCATCGTTAAGTACAAGCGCAGTTACACCTCTTTGGGTTTTTCCTATTTCGCCGATGTAAACTATTCCCGTAGGCTGTACCGTACTATCTTTTTCTAATTCTTTGTTTAGAAATATGGGGTGATTATATTCTTGGTTCTTTACAAGTTTTGAGTCATCACTGTAGAAAAATAAAAAGTCGCTAAAAGTATAGTAATTATTAAATGCCTTAATTACACCTGCATTTTTCTTGACTTGTTCAGCCTTAACAATGATCGCACTCGTTGTGTCACCTTTAGCAAGGTAAGAATCTATTAATATTTTGTTTGTCCTAAGACAGATTACAAGTGTCCCCCTGTGGAGTTGGTTTAAATGTTTAATGGCTCGTTCACTTCTTGTTGGTTGGGCGCTCAACGACACGTTTAATAATATTGCAATTGCAAGGGTGATTAATCTTAATGGCGCTTTTCTGAACATGGAAAATGTAGTACGTGTCTATTCTAAATTTATTGTCTGTTTAACTGATGGCTTTTTTTACCAATTCTAGGTCAGCTTCCGTGAAGGATATTTTTAAGGCTATCGCTCTGCCATCTTCGCTCATTTTTTTCCAGCTCTTTTTAAGGATCACGATTATTTTTTCTTCAGGATACTTCGCTGCAAACTTTTCTAATTGATGGTCTAAGAATTCTAAGCAAAGGGCATCTTCCATTATTTGCGCATCGCTATTTAGCTTAATGGCTTTCTTTTGGTTGATGATTTTTAATGCTTCAATCGTTTTAAGTTCAAAGCCTAGACTCTCTAATACTTCACTAGATCTTTCTGTATGAAAACTTTTTAAGTCAGATCTCCATTTTAGATATCCTGTTTTGTTCATGGGGTAGGTGTCCCGTGGTTTTGTCCATCGTTCTATGTGTTGACACCGGCAAGCTAGTTGTAATGCGTCGGAAGGCGTAGAGGTAAGTCGATTTACCCAGCTAGTTAATCGATCTGAGAAAGCTAATTCAAAAGGGACTTCAGTTCCGTCTACAACTTCTTTTTTCGGATCGTTAGAATTAATTCTATCGAACTCCGTTATTGCTACCTTAATTGATTTGCTCATGAATGTATCGAATGATTATATTTGCCTTCTTCAAACAAAAATGGTGAAAAAGCTTTTAATATTAGGTACTGTACTGTATTTCTCTGCGTGTACAAAAGAGGTGATAGAGGTTTCTGAGTCGGAACCAAGTAATATGTGCGCGGATACGATTACTGTTACATTCAATAATCAAGTGGCGGAAATTATGCAACGTAGCTGTGGTAAAGCCGGATCGGCTTTTTCTTGCCATCAGGTAGGTAGCCCGTTAGGTGACTTTAATAACTACAACGTTATAACAGTTTACGTAGAAGATACAAGTGTATTTGGCTTTGAAGGACATATATTCACTTTACAGGATATGCCGCCGTCGTATTCAGATCCTTCTCAGATTCTTTCAGACTGCGATCTTCAAGTTTTAAAAACCTGGTTAGATAATGGTGCTGTTAAGAATTAACTATTCTTATTTCTACATTACTACCTCGCGAAGTATTTCGCCCATTTTGGGATAACTAATTTCTTTGTTTAAAAAAAGAGAAATCCCTAATTCATTCATTATTGCTT
>JABSPR010000180.1 GCA_013214975.1 Flavobacteriales bacterium | reverse complement strand
TTAGGAATCGCTGTTAGAACAGGACACCACTGTACAGAGCCCTTGATGGCACGATATGGTATACCGGGAACTGTTAGAGCTTCCTTTGCGTTCTACAACACAAAAGAAGAAATAGAAGTACTGGTTGAAGGATTGAAGAGAGTAATAAAAATGTTTGCTTAAGTCTATTATGACAATAGAAGAATTACAGAAAGAGATAGTAGAGGAGTTTGGTATGTTCGATGACTGGATGGATAAATACGAGCACATCATTAACCTTGGTAAGGAGTTATCTGAATTAGCTGAAGAGCATAAGAACGCAGACAACATTGTGAAAGGATGTCAGTCTCAAGTGTGGTTACATACAACAGAAAAAGACGGTTGCATCCATTTCGAGGCGGATAGCGATGCGATCATTACAAAAGGATTAGTTGCTATTATGGTTCGAGTATTATCGGATCATAAAGCTTCAGAAATAGTTGCCGCCAAAATGGATTTTATTAACGAAATTGGATTGGCAGAACACCTGTCTCCTACTCGTTCAAACGGACTTTTGGCAATGATAAAACAAATGAAATTACATGCGTTAGCATATTCATCAAAACAATAATTATGGATAAAAAAGCATTAGAAGCAACGATCATAGAGATTATTAAAACCGTATTCGATCCCGAGATCCCAGTGGATATATACGAACTCGGATTAATCTATGAGGTTAGAATCGCCGATGATGGAAATGTAGTTATTATCATGACACTAACATCTCCAAACTGCCCGGCAGCTGAAAGTATGCCTGCAGAAGTTGAGTCGAAAGTAACAGGTATTGAAGGTATCGAATCAACAAAAGTTGAAATTGTATTTGATCCTCCTTGGACGCAAGACATGATGAGCGAGGAAGCTAAATACGAAATGGGCTTTATGTAAAATGTCGGAAGAAATCAAAAATAAAGTTGCGCAGAGTAGTTTAGTTACTATTTATCTGGAAGATTATTATCCAGAAGGAGAACGTATTTTGGTCGATATTAAAGACCAGCTATTCAAAGGATTTGCTCTTAAGGAAAAAGATTTCAGACAATTCATCAAAGACACCGACTGGTCTATTTACCAAGATAAATATATTGCCTTAAGCTGTTCGGTTGATGCGATAATCCCCGTTTGGGCTTACATGCTATTGACTCAAGCTATTGAGCCTTTTGCAAAAAAAGTTGTTCTCGGTACTCTTGAAAATTTAGAATCGAACTTGTTTCAAGATATTATCAAAAAGATGAATGTAGACAAATACCAGGACGCTAAATTGGTTATAAAGGGTTGTGGCCAACTACCAGTTCCTGATTCTGCATATGTGGCTATAGTTGAAAAACTTAGACCTATTGCTGCAAGTATAATGTATGGAGAAGCATGTTCTACCGTGCCTCTTTACAAGAAGAAGAAAGCTTAATTAAATTTAGAGCTATTCATTCCTGAACTTGTTTCAGGATCTTTCTCAAAATTAATAAGCCCTTACATTCTTCCCTTCCATAAAATTTATGAAAGCTCTTGAAACAACTTTGTTACCTCCAGGAGTTGGATAATCTCCAGAGAAATACCAATCCCCAGTATGATCAGGACAAGCACCGTGCAACCCTTCTAATGTTTGGAAAATAATCTCAACCTCAGCGTTAACTGTATCATCCACTAATAACTCGCTTATCTTTTCAGATATTTGCTCACTAGTAAACGGACGATAAATCTCTTTTACATAGTTTACATAATCTTCAGAAGCATATCCTTCTTGAGCTTTACACTTCTCATAAGCATCGTCCATGATATTCTCTTGCAAGGTATCTTTTAACAATGCAACAGCCGCTCTAAATGCAATAAAGTCTCCCAACTTGGCCATGTCGATACCATAACAATCTGGGTATCTAATTTGCGGAGCAGAAGAAACAATAACTATTTTCTTTGGAGACAATCGATCTAAGATCTTAATAATACTTTGCTTTAAAGTTGTGCCTCTAACAATTGAATCATCAATAATCACAAGGTTATCTATCTTGTCTGTAATCGTTCCATAAGTGATGTCATACACATGGGCAACCATGTCGTCACGCGCTTCGTCGCTTGTAATAAACGTCCGGATCTTTACATCTTTAATTGCGATCTTTTCGATATTCGGTTTGATAGAGAGAATGTCTTCCAACTTATCAGGATCCGGATTTGCACCCAATTCCAATATCTTTCTCTTCTTAACTTCGTTGAGATATTCATTTACTCCATCAACCATTCCGTAAAAGGCAGTCTCTGCTGTGTTCGGAATAAAAGAGAAAACGGTTCTTCTTAAATCAAAATCAACAGCTTCAAATATAGCTGGACAAAGTAATCGTCCCAACTCTTTTCGTTCTTGATAGATGTCTTTGTCATTACCCCTTGAGAAGTAGATTCTTTCAAAAGAGCAAGCCTTCTTTTCGCAAGCTTCTAACACTCTCTTCACCTCAACCTTTCCTGCTTTTGTAACAACTAATGCTGTACCTGGCTCAACCTCTTTGATCTTGTCAATATCAACATTAAACGAAGTTTGGATAGCCGGTCTTTCAGATGCCACCACTACTACCTCATCATCTTGGTAATAATATGCTGGTCTAATACCACTTGGATCTCTTAAAACGAATGCATCACCATGTCCAATCATACCGCACATCACATAGCCACCATCCCATTTCTTAGACGACTCTTCAAGTATCTTTTGAATATCTAAGTTCTCTCCAATTAACGGAGAAATATCTTGATTAGATAATCCACCATCTTTAAACTTCTTGAATAATTTTTCATTTTCCTCATCCAAGAAATGACCAATCTTTTCTATTACTGTAACCGTATCTGATTTCTCTTTGGGGTGCTGACCAAGTTCAATCAACTGCTCAAAAAGCTCATCTACATTCGTAAGATTGAAGTTACCTGCCAAAACAAGGTTTCTCGTTTTCCAGTTATTCTGTCTTAAAAATGGATGACAATATTCAATATTATTATTTCCAAAAGTTCCATAACGAAGGTGTCCTAAAAGAAGCTCTCCCATAAAAGAAATATTCTCTTTGAGCCACTTACCATCGGTAAGCTTCTCTGGGTTCTCCTCTAGAATTGCAGCAAACTTCTCATTAATCGGATTAAATACATCCTTAATTGGAGTTGACGAATTCGATCTTCTTCTGTTGATATATCTGGTACCAGGTGTACTATCGATTTTAATACTAGCAACTCCAGCCCCATCCTGACCTCGGTTATGTTGCTTCTCCATCATTAAGTGCAGCTTGTTTAAGCCATACAATGGAGTGCCGTATTTTTTAATATAATAATCTAGTGGATGGAGTAATCTGATAAATGCAATGCCGCACTCATGTTTGATTTGATCACTCATTTGTTGTACGAATTAGAAGTGAACTCCATAGTCAGGCAAATTTAAGTCTTTTATCTGTCGGAAAAAAGGTTTCCGATATCGATAGTTATGAATAGTATACTAACAAAAAAAGCCTCTAAAAAGAGGCCTTTAAGATTCGATTATTACGAGCTAACGTTGTCTCCTTCGTACGTTTTAACGTGCTCATTATTCGCTCTACCTGAAGGATCAAGATTAACTTGCCATTTTGGTATCCACTGCAATACAGTTTTAATTGCTGATTCTTGCGGATAATGTTTTTCGAAAATAGTACGGTAATAAAACGCTTCCTTAGTCATTGGTGTATTATGAGGAAACCGAGTAGATGCAGTTGCAAAATCGTCATCACTAACTTGTGATTCTGCATGAGCAATTAACTCATCAATCCAATTGTAACCAACTCCATCCGAGAATTGCTCTTTTTGTCTCCAAAGAATTCTTTGTGGGAGAAACGGATTTTCTTTATCATCAAAAGCCATTCTGATTGGTTTCTTCTCGATGATTCCTTTATCTCTGTTTCCTTGTTTATGCTTTGGATCTAGTAGCATAGAAACCTCTAAGAAATTTTTATCTAAAAATGGAACTCTCGCTTCAATGCCATGAGCCATTGTAGACTTATCAGCTCTCAAACAATCTGCAGTAGATAATCGTCCTACTCTATCAATCGTTTCTTTTTGGAATTCTTCTAAGCTAGGTGCATTGTTGAAGTACAAGTAACCTCCGTAAATTTCGTCAGCACCTTCACCGCTTAACACAACTTTAATTCCTAAATCAGCGATAGCTTTAGATAAGAAGTACATCGGTGTACTTGCTCTAATACTTGTTACATCATAAGTTTCAGCATGCCAGATAAGCTTATCCAAAATTTTGATCCCTTCCGCTACAGAAAAATAAACTTCGTGATGCGTTGTCTTGATGTGAGCCGCTACTTCTCTGGCTGCAATTAAATCTGGAGCATCCGCATTAAGTCCAACTGAAAAAGAATGTAATTCTGTTCCCGTTTTATCCATCGCTCTTTTTGCAATTGCTGATGTTAAACTAGAATCTAAACCTCCTGAAAGAAGTACACCTAAAGGTACATCTGTCATCAATCTATCTTCAGTTGCTTTGATCAATGTGTCCCTTATCAAATCTAAATTAAGATCGTTGGTACAAACTTTATGATCTAACCAAGTTGGATTGAAGTACTTTACTAATCCATCCTCTTTTGTGTAATAGTGTCCCGGAGGAAATGCCTCGAATTCTACACATTGGTCAGCAATAACTTTCATTTCAGATGCAAAGAACATTGCTCCGTTAGTATCTTTACCATAGTATAATGGCTTAACACCGATTGGATCTCTACCAGCAATAAATTTATCCCCGTCTAAAACAACGAAAGCAAAAACTCCACCAAGCTTGTTACAGAAATCGTATCCATACTCTTCGTATAAATGAACAATTACCTCACTATCGCAAGTAGTTCTAAATGTTTTGTGTGATAATTCACCGTCTCTTAATTCTTGATGATTATATATCTCTCCATTATGAACAACCCATGCAGTATCTGTTCCCTGGATTGGTTGCTTACCCGTTTTTAAGTCGATGATAGAAAGTCTCTCATGAGAAAGTAAAGATCCGTTCTCTTGAACATAAATATCCCGTTCATCTGGACCTCTGTGGTTCATCCTGCTAGAAATTTCTCTAGCTAATTCAGGATCTGTTTTACCAATGATGGCAAGTATACCGCACATAATAATCTTTTATTTAATTAAAACGCCTATTGACGCTACTTTACCCCTTAAAAAAAGGGTAGCAAAAATACTAATAAAATTCCATAACAAGAGTGTTATCATCAACAGACATTTTTCTGGTTATTAATTAGATATATTTCGTTACAGCGTGTTATAAAGCTACCTCTTCTGAAAGAATGCAATCTTAACTATTTGCAATTATGAGACTTAAAAAACACCTATTTAATCGTACCTTATTTATCGTTATTTTAGAGTATTAATGGCGTAAAATCCAATCTATGATAAGGCATCTCATTTCACTTCTACTTGTATCATTCCTAGCGCTAAACAGCTTTGGACAACTTACACAATCAATTACAGGAACAGTAATAGATAAACAGTCTCATTATCCTATTCCAGGAGTACAGGTAATTATTTCAGCTTCCGATCCTCTTATAGGAACGGTAACTGATATTGATGGGTATTTTAGAATTGATAATGTTGATGTAGGAAGAACTACAATAGAAGCGAGTTTTATTGGGTATGAAAAAATTGTTCTCTCTAACCTATTACTAGTTTCTGGAAAAGAGTTCAATATTAATGTTCAATTAGTTGAAGAAGTTAATTCTCTCAATGAAGTAGTTATAAAAGCAGATATAGATAAGCGAGAAACTAAAAACAAACTTGCCACAGTAAGTACTCGAACATTTTCGGTTGAAGAGGCCGGTAGATATGCAGGTTCACTACAAGACCCCGCTCGAATGGCGCAAAACTTCGCTGGTGTTGCATCTGGAAGTGACGACAAAAATGACATCATTATTCGAGGCAACTCGCCTTTAGGTGTTTTATGGAGAATGGAGGGAATCGATATTCCTAGCCCAAACCATTTTTCGACCCTTGGAAATACTGGTGGAGCTGTAAGCATGTTGAATATTAATAACCTCTCAAATTCTGATTTCATGACTAGTGCATGGAGCGCTGATTATGGTAACGCAACTTCTGGCGTATTCGATTTAGAAATGAGAAATGGCAATAGAGACAAACGAGAATATGTTGTGCAGATGGGATTCAACGGACTGGAGTTTGGAGGAGAAGGCCCTTTCAAGAAGGGAGGAAAAGCCTCTTATATTTTCAATCTTCGCTATTCTACTCTGCAACTATTCGATTATGTAGGCATCGATCTAGGAGTCGGTTCGGCCGTTCCTGAATATCAAGACATCACATTCAAAGTAAATGTACCTACTAAAAAAGCCGGAAGATTTACACTTTGGGGTTTAGGAGGAACAAGCAACATCGAATTTAAGCCAAGCGCGGAAATTGATACAACAAACCTTTATGCAGACAACAACGAGAATACAGTCTTTGCTTCAAACACTGGTGTTGTTGGACTATCACATACCTATTTCTTCAATAAAAGCACGTTCTCAAAATTAGTATTGGCTGCCTCAAACACTGGAACAAAAGGCAAAGTGGATACTTTATCTCTTCAAGATGAAAGGGTTAACCTATATGGGTTCGATCGATCTCAAACTAAATACTCCATCAATTACAAAATCAATAAAAAATTTAATGCAAAGAATACCCTTACAACAGGGATAATTGGAGATCAATACATACTAGATATTAAGGACAGCGCATATGTTCATTACGTTGATCCTATACTTGGAATGGTAGATTACTATAGAATAATTGCCAATAATAAGGGGAATGGATTTCTACTCCAGAGTTATATATCCTGGCAACACAAATTCAGCAATAAGATTACTCTTAATTCAGGACTCCATTCTCAACACTTTATGCTTTCCAAAGCAAATGCCCTAGAACCAAGGCTTGGCCTAAAAATAAGAGCAAATAAAAAACATACGTTGGGTTTAGGATGTGCTATGCACAGCCAAAACCAACCCATTCCGATTTACTTTAACGAGCTAGCCAACGATTCTACGAATGAAGTTTCGCTTCCCAATAAATCTTTAGATTTTACAAAGGCTATACACGCTGTTATAAGTCACGATTATTTTATTGGGAAAAATGTACGTCTTAAAACAGAATTGTATTATCAACATTTATACAACATACCTGTAGATCCAAATAATCCAACAAGATCTATGGTTAACGAAGGTGCTGGATTTGCACTTCCATCAGGGACCGGTTATGTAAATAGTGGAACAGGTAAAAATTACGGCCTAGAACTCACACTAGAGAAGTTCTTGAGCAATGGTTTATACTATCTAGTTACTTACTCTTTGTTTGAATCAAAATATAAAGGATTTGATAAGGTTGAAAGGAATACTGCTTTTAATGGCACATATGTATTAAACGGACTAGCCGGAAAAGAATTTACCTTTAAAAACAAATCCAGCCTATCGTTCAATATAAGAATGACTTATGCCGGCGGAAAAAGATACACGCCTATTGATATTGAAGCTTCTATAGATAATTCTCGTCAAATCGAATACTTAGATCAAGCATACACTCAAAGACACAACCCATATTTCAGAAGTGATTTTAAAATAACATTTCAGATAAATAAAGAAAGACTTTCACACGCAATTGCTATTGATTTACAAAATTTAACCAATCAGAAAAACGTATTTGAATATGGATATAACGTAAGAAATCAGCGTATAACAACTGTTTACCAAAGAGGATTTTTACCAGTAGTATTGTACAAGCTGGTCTTCTAATAAAACAACTATCTACAATAATTCTTTTGCTTTTTTCTTTGAATTGTTGGTCACAATCATTTCTAGAGGAGTTTGAAGAAAAGATCTCTAACTCGAAAGATTACTCCCTGGAAGTATTGGAACTATTCCCAGAAGGTAAATTGGATTATAAAGCAACAGAAGAGATAAGAACGGTTCGAAAACAATTTGAACACCTCATCGAAAACATGCTGTGGCTAAGTAGCTCATACCTCTCCAAAGAACAAAAAGAGATTGAAGGTTCTAGTCTCAAAAAAATGAACAAACAGCAAATCAAAGATGAACTATCTATAGCATTCGATTATGTTTTAAAAATAACTAAAGCATTCAATGAATCTCATTTAAACGAGAAAGTAGATTTCTTCGCAGGAGAAAAATCTAAGCGTAAAATGTTTGTGCTTATTAATGATCATATAACTCACCATCGCGCACAGCTTCTAATCTACCTTCGATTAAACAATATTAAACCTCCATCTTATAGAGGTTGGTAGTGAACAAACGTGTGTCAAGAACTCTAGATTAATCTTCCATTAACAGATTAATATCTTCCTATTTTCGTTCTATGAATTTGCAATGGATTGACTGGGCCATAGTAGCTGGCTTTATGCTTCTCTTTCTTTGGATAGGGCTTCGTTATCAAAAGAAAGCCAGCGGTAGTGTGGCCGACTTTTTTCTAGGCGGGAGAAATCTTCCTTGGTATATAGCCGGACTATCTATGGTGGCCACAACATTTGCCGCCGACACTCCCCTTGCCGTAACAGAAATTACGGCAACCAAAGGCATTTCTGGTAATTGGTTGTGGTGGAATATGGTTACCGGAGGCCTATTAACCACATTTTTATTCTCACGACTTTGGCGTAGATCAGGAGTTGTTACGGAATTAGAGTTAATCGAATTTCGATATTCAGGGAAAACGGCTGCGTTTTTAAGAGGCTTTAAATCTATCTATTTAGGCGTAGTGATGAATTGCATGATTATCGCCTGGGTAAACATTGCCATGGCCACCATCATTATGGTATTCTTCGAGATAAGTCAGATCGAAGCTATTTGCTACACCGGTTTATTGATGCTAGTAGCTTCCTTTTATTCTGCCTTATCTGGATTATTAGGAGTAGCAATTACAGATGTTATTCAATTTACAGTCGCAATAATTGGTTGCGTTGTCCTAGCATTTTATGTAGTTAATTCACCAGAAGTAGGAAGTATTGAAGAAATGAAAACCATAATGGGTGATGACTTTTTCTCTCTTTTACCATCTCAAGCAGCTCCTGAAAAAGAAGCCACAAACAGCTTTGTGGGTTACTCATTAACCATTGGTGGATTTTTAGCTTTTATGTGTATACAATGGTGGGCATCATGGTACCCAGGTGGAGAACCGGGAGGCGGAGGTTACGTCGCACAACGTATGTTAAGTACCAAGGATGAAGAACACTCATTTAAGGCCACATTGCTTTTTCAAGTCTGTCATTTTTGTTTGCGTCCGTGGCCTTGGATAATCGTTGCTATATGTGCGGTATTCCTTTATTCGCCACAGATTAATTTCCCAAATGATTCCACAATAATAAAAGCGCAGTTTTTTCATGAGGCGATCAATTCGGACGACCAAAAAGTGAAGGCAATTAACCTTTATCCTGAGGTAACGGAAATGTGGGCGAATGAAGAAAAGAAGGCAATTTTAGAAGCTGGAGTTGGAAACTCAAAACGTTTAGTGTCTAAAGACATGGAAGTCCTTTATCCATCTCTATCAAAAAGATTTGAAGAAGATCCTAAATTCAGACAGAACATGGACTTTGCCTTCGCTCCGCGTCTAGGTTATGTTTTTGCAATGAAAGATTATCTCCCAACAGGATTAATTGGATTACTATTGGCGGCATTTTTAGCTGCTTACATGAGTACCATTTCCACGCAAGTAAATTGGGGATCCAGCTTTTTAGTTAATGACCTTTTTTCGCGATTTATTAAGCCTTCCTCCGAATATGAAAGTGAAGAAATAGCACAAAGAGATTATGTAAAATGGGGACGAATTTTTAGTGTACTCATTATGATAGTTGGATTTTGCATCAGCTTTATTGTAGAATCTATTTCTGGAATTTGGGAATTAATAATGGAATTTGGAGCTGGATTAGGATTGGTTCTAATCTTGAGATGGCTCTGGTGGAGGATAAATGCTTGGTCAGAAATTACAGCGACAATTGCTCCAGCATTTGCCTATTTTATTTGCAAGATTTTTATTGAACCATCTTTTGAACTTGCCGATGGGAGTAATGTATTTATCGCTAACAAAGGTACTTTCCTTGTCACAGTCGGATTTACAACCATTGCTTGGCTTGTAACAACCTACTTAACATCTCCTGTAGATCGAAAGCACCTGTTGACATTTTACAATAAAGTAACACCACCTGGATCATGGGGCCCTGTTCGCGCTGAAGCTGAAAACACAGAACAACAACCAATCCTTTGGCAATTGATAGGTTGGGTTTCATCAAGCTGTATGGTTTATGGTGTATTATTTTCAACAGGATATATACTACTTGGTAATGAGGGAAAATTTAAGTTAACTCTAGCAATGGCAATAATTGGTGGTGGCCTAACTTGGTACTCCATTCGACAAACCGTTGCTAAAAACAGAAGATGAAAAATAAAAATTTGTGAGAAGAGATCTAATCAGAACAATAACATTCACTTCAACGTATTAGTTGTTCTGAATATCGTATTGCTATATTATTAACTTTACTCACGGTGACATCAGTCATATTGCTGATGAGAACGTGAAAAAAAACTAGATGAGAATGGGAGCGAAACCAACTTTATTAATTCTGGCTGCAGGAATGGGCAGTAGATATGGAGGACTTAAACAAATTGATGGTATTGGACCAAACGGTGAACCGATTATTGAATATTCTATTTACGACGCGATACAATCTGGATTTGGAAAAATTGTATTTGTTATCCGGAAAGAATTCTATGACGACTTTAAAAGAATCTTCGACAGATTCACAACCATGATTGATGTACGGTATGTGTTTCAAGAGGTAAATGTAGAAATGGAAGGAATTGATCTTGGAGAAAGAACAAAACCGTGGGGTACTTCACATGCTGTTTTAGTAGCTAAAGACGACATTAACGAACCTTTTGCTGTAATTAATGCCGACGATTTTTATGGTCCTGGTTCATATAAGATCCTTGCCGGTTTCTTAAACAACGAATGCAGCAAAAATCTTTATTCTTCTGTTGGATACATATTAAAAAATACATTATCTGAACATGGAACTGTAAATAGAGGTGTATGCAGCGTGGATGAAAACAAACACCTTATTGAGGTTATTGAAAGAACAAAGATAGCTGACCAAGATGGTACATTAACTTATGGAATTGGAGAAGAAGAAACTGGTTCCGTTGATGGTAATTCATTTGTATCAATGAACTATTGGGGGTTTCACCCTAGTATTTTTGATCATATCGAAAAAGGTTTGAGAAACTTTATGGAAGAGAATAAGACTAATCCTACTGCAGAATATTACATTCCTAATATTGTAACCGATCTAATTGAATCTGGTCAAGCAAAAGTGGAAGTGTTACCAACGGAAGAAACATGGTTTGGGGTAACTTATAAGGAAGACAAACAACTTGCCATCGATTCCATAAATAAACTAATTGGTAATAAGGTTTACCCTACTGATCTTTGGGACAACTAAATTATTTATTGCTTAAAGGCTCGTTTCGGTTTGCGATTTAAATCTGCTCCAAAAAGACCAGATTTTCCTTCACCTGCATTACTATTTTTCGCTTTAGAAAAACCTTCCTTTTTAAACCTCCTAACTAGTTTTACGGCAAGGTTTACTTTGTCTCTATTTAAAACTTTGTTTAGATACAACTTAGCACCAAGATTCAAACAGCGGTTAATCTGCTCAGGCTTAATAGTGGTGGTGAGTAATACTACCGAAGAGCCATCAACCTGCTCCTGATTTAACTTCTCTATAAAGTCCACACCATTCATTACAGGCATATTAATATATAAAAATATTAAATCCGGTGCCGTTTCATTTTGCTCTGCTAACTCTTGCTTCCATACCATTATTCTTAATAGTGATATTGTGAGCTATATTCATTTTTTCAATAAGCTTTGAATTTAAATAATTTGTAGTCTCATTGTCTTCTATCAAAAGAATCTCATTCAACAATGCCCGCTTGATTAGCGCTGCCTAGTAAATTTTACTAGACCTGAATAATAGCTTTAATCTAATAAGAGTAGAGCGGTTATTCATATTCGAATTAATGGCATTAAATGCTTTCAGAAACTCGACTCCATCACCAACAGCACCCAGACTGGCTATTACATAACTAGGGAGTATATTACCATTTCTACTTTGCTCAGCTAAATAGTCCAAGGCATCAATGGGATCGCTTTTCACCGAAATTTTCCCTACAAATTTAGATCCTGATAAATGCTTCACATTATTGGCCTTTGTTCTAGCATTTTGATCTATGACCATTGCTTCTTTAAGTTGTCCTATTTGTGTTTGAGATTTCATCGCTTTATATATATTTATTATCTGTTTAACCTATTAGTGTTGTTGTGTCTAATTATACCGCTATCGCTTAAATCCATTATTATTATTCTATAGTTCATTTCCGGACTATGAAAGAAATTATATGTCTTTATACTGCTTATTTTAGTCCCCATTTTTCACTATTCAATCATTATATTATACTTATTATTACACTTCTGTAATATTTATACTCATTCAATTCTAAAAACCATTATAACTTACCACTTTTACCACATAAGCCTTTGTTTATAAGACTTATAACAAGTATTAAGAAATAAACTAACCTATCGGATAATTAACTAATCATAAATAAAAACGATTCGTTAGTGACAATAATCATTAATTAATACGCTATAAAGCAATTGTAAATAAACAAAATCTACAAAGCGCCCATTTTTATCCATCCAGGTAAGAACACCTCTACTAGAGGCTCTATAATTTTCTAATTGATTCAAAATATCAAGAACAACACCCTATTACATTACATCTAAGTAATATTTATTATGTGTACTTCATGTAAATAACAAGAACCACGACTATCTAAGACAACATAAATTTGATAAGTAACAATTACTCTTTACAATAAATACTGATGTAACTCATTGTTAATAAGTAGATAACAAGTTATTTTATTCCTGAATCGACCACCACATCACACTCTCCGTGCAATAAAGATAATTGCAATAAATAGCTGTATTGCCATTCAATTTCTTTTTATATAAGTTGCCATCGAATTCAAATATCCGACACTACAAATGAATATTGATACGATGAGCGCTATTGATTCACAGAATAAGATTGTCACTAAAAATTAAATTTCCTTATGCTGAAAAATGTACCAACGACTCAAAATTTTAACGATGGCAAAGTAAGTCTTGAAGAAATTCAAAAAATAGCTAAAGCACTATTAAAAAAGTTAGATGATAGTGAATTCATTGACAGCCTACATCTCTTAGGGATGGACAATGCATCTATAAATAGGATGAAAAAGCAAGAAGAATTATTAGTAGGGGAGTTAAATAAGTGCTCTAATCTTGAGTTAAATTTAATCCGAGTGGAACTAGACCTTAGGTTGGTACAATTATAATTAGAGTATTCGATTTCATTAACTTTCCAAATAAAATGGAGAGCCAACTTGAGGTTATAAGGGAGATTATAAGTAACCGTAGAACTTTAAAGCCCGAAAGGTTTTCTGACAAACGCATTGATAAAAAAATACTAGAGGAGATCGTTGAAAGCGCAAAATGGGCTCCTACGCACGGACTAACACAACCTTGGCGTTTAAAAATATTTTACAATAAAGGACTCGAACGGTTTGGAAACTTTCATGCCCAATGCTACAAAGATTCGGTTTCGCCCGAACTCTTTAATCCAAAAAAATACGATCAATATAAAAGCAGACCTATAAAGTCTTCAGCTCTAATTGCAGTCTGTATGAGTAGGCAAGAATCCGAAAAAATACTAGAAATGGAAGAGATCGAAGCTGTGGCATGTGCGGTACAAAACATGCACCTTACGGCAACTGCACATGGAATATGTTGTTATTGGGGAACGGGAGGAAAAACCTACTCGGAAGAAATGAAAGAATTTTTAGGCTTAGGTGAAAAGGATAAATGTTTGGGGTTATTTCATTTAGGATATCCTGAAGGTGAATGGCCAACTTGTTCACGAAACCCTTCCTCCGAATATTCGGAATGGATAGAAGACTAGATCTACCAATATCCCATCCAGTCGATATATTTAATCTTGAAATTGTTTTTAATCCTTCTTCTCATTACTCTCATTTTATCCCGAACAGATGGTGATCCCTTTGTCTTTGCACTCATCTGATGTGGAAACGGAATCTTTGGAATATCTCTTTCTAAGAAGGCACAAAGCTTATCCCATTTATCTCCTTTCGTAAAATCCAAAACCAATAAATCGGTTGGTCTCTCTTTAAAATACTCAATCACACCTTGGTTATGTGTATCGTAAACAGCAATTGAATTATCTCTATTGTCCTTTAAAATGCCTTTTCCACGTCCATAAATCCATTCGTGAAAAGCACTAGGCAAATCACCAAAATGATTACTCGCACTTTTATACCAAGATTCCGACTCTCTAATTGTCAGAATAAATTTAGAACCGGGAATTCTCCTGTCGAGCTCTCTATATACGGTAAACCATGGCTTATCTTCTAAAGCATCATAATCTTTTATAATACTTAGAACCTTATCGTAATCACCTTTAAGAATAGGAAGTAACGCTTTTGGACTTTCTCCAAGAACCTTATACCCAAGTTTTGATAAGGCAATATCTAAAGTAGTTGTGCCCGTTTTTTCAAAACCTATACCGATAATCTTTCCTTTCATCGTTATTCTATAAAAAGCAACTGAACATAAAGGTAGTATCTACTAAATTCGTCTCTGATCTTAACCCTAAAAAAATATGTAAAAAATGTAGCCATGTTCTTTAGGTTTCCTAAGTTAGTGTTTCTCTCTTTTTTATATAATAATAACAGGGCAGAACAGAGGAACGAGACCCCTTTAGGTTTAGAGTGTAATAAACTTGTGAACAATGATGGTCCCCTCTGTTCATCTACCGATATTCCGATCAGTTCTTTAGGCCTTTTGAGCCTGTTTTTAGTATAGTGGAAAGGCAGTAGAATCGTCCTATTAAAACAATTTAGTTATGAATAAAGATAAAGAATACCTTGGTATTGATGTGTCATCAAAAGACTTTGATGTTTTATATGCAAATGGAGATCATAAGTGTTTTAAAAACAGCTTAGTTGATTTTAGTAGTTTTGTTAAGAGTTTGTTATGGAGCGTAATATTATTGCTTAACAACTTTGATGGTTCGATTACCTTGCTCTTCTCTTATTCTTATCAAATATAATCCTGATTGGAATTCCTCAAATCGAATTTCAACAGTTGAATAATCATTTTCTAAATTCTTTAGTCTTTTACCATCATTAGAGTAAATTTCAAAACTCCTTTTTTGTGCGGTTCCTGAAAAGTTAAGATAGAGTGAGTTGTGAATAGGGTTATTAAAAATAAGATCTGTTTTGGAGATTCTGCTCTCTTTCAATCCCAGCGTATTACATGAATTGGAATTACTAGACCAATGTTCTTTAAAATCATTGTAAGCAATTTTTTTGTTTTCGTCACCTATATAAGTCCCATCTGATAAAAGGGAAGCATACCCTTTGATATATCCAGTAATACTGTCATTAGAAATCTGAAGGGGATATTCTCCTTGTGTATTATAATGATTTCTGTAATCTCCGATAATATCCCAACTATTTTCTATACTGTCGATTAGCTCAAGAAAAACGATTACTTTATCATTACTATTTCCAATATTTGATGAGGCGTAGCTGATAGGCCCATTGCAATCTTGATCAGTCCCATTCCAGACTCTAATAGTATCTCTTTCTTCCATTCCATTTAGAACATCTATTATTTCAATTTCTATACCATCGCTGTCTACTAATATTATTTCACCAACTATGACATTAAATCCTGGGACATTGAAGTTAATATCACAAAACATCCCAGGGATAAAAGAACATGCCGAGATCTGGGAACTTGAAATGGAACAGTATACAAGAATGATTAATAGCAGTCTTTTCATAACATTTATTCTATTACCCCAATAGAAAACTTGACCCTCGAAGCTTTTGGTATGACCTAGTTGTATGCTCTCATAATAGCAGAGATAAACGCAATTGCGTTTATCTGCATTATATACTAAAGTAAAGTATCTGAAATAAATAAGATCAATTAACCTCGCGGTTGGAAGCTAAAGCTATTAGAAGATTATTCTATACAATTTGTTTAAACCATATTTAAACCAAGACCAAAACAAAGGGCCTTCAACTTACATGAAAGCCCTTCTATCATTGGAGTGGAGAATATCGGAGTCGAACCGATGACCTCTTGCATGCCATGCAAGCGCTCTAGCCAACTGAGCTAATCCCCCGTTCTACTTACTTCAAATTTCATCATTCTAAATGAGAAACTACTACAACTCCGAAGTAATATTGTATTCCAAAATAGCAATTGCTTGTTCTGTGGTATGGCAAACGGCAGAAGCTTGTGCATCTACTTCTTTTAGAGCATGCGTAAATTCTTCTGGGTGAATAACAATTAAAATCTTTCCTTTTGCAATAGCATAACCGGCATCGAAAGCTGCATTCCATTGGCGATATTTTTCACCAAACTTTACTATTACAATATCGGATGCATTAAGATTTGTTCGTATTCGGATGTTGTTAATCTTTGCTGCTTTATTGTCTTTCCAGAAGTTGTTTTCTTCTGCACCTAATATAAATACACCAACATCATCGCTACTGTCGTGATCACAATTTGGTTGGAGCAAAGTATAAGGTAAATTTGATGCCTCCACTGCCGCGTAAATTTCTTCTCTCCAATTCGAATGGATCTCTCCTGATAAAAAAACCTTCATATTATTCTTATTTCATTTAAAACTCGCACAGCTATTGGGCGATACTTAACGGTTTAAGAGAAGGTGTGAGTAACAAGTACCCACATCTAATCTATCTACGTGGTCCGATTGCTCGAGTAGCAAAAATATAAATTATGATCTTCTCTAGGAATATTATCTTCCGAAATACTGCTGAGTCAATTCACTGCTTCGTAACCAGTTTATAAACTTGTTGCAATCTACTGTAATATGACTCTCTTCATATGGATGAGAATAGAACCCGATTCCTTTGGCTTCACACAATCTTTTAAAATGGGGCCTCGATTCAAATCCAAATTCCACGGCTACCGTATTGTCCTGCATCCAAACTACATTTCCTAAACCGGCTCCATGTTGAGCAATAATCAAAACCGCCTCATCAAAGAGTCGAATTTCATCTTCAATCAACATGTTTTCCAGCTGTACATTCTCAAATTCAAATGAAGATCCAACTATAGCTCGGATCGAATCAGATAGTTCTTGATGGTTTAATATTGATCGACGCGATGTTCCCGCTCCCTTATTATCGGCCTCGTTCAAAAAGTAATTGCTCGGAGGCAACCTCTCAATTAGTAAAACCTTCTTTGGCTTTGAGCATTCTATTATGTTCAATTTATCAAAGAAACTCTTTCTAAAATATCGAAATTCGGATATTCCAATATTCACAGCATTAGGGTTCATCCCAACTAATTTTAACGTCTTGCCGTCTGGGTTTCCATCCTTAGATATTACCTGTACTCGCCCTTTGAACATTTCCACAAAGGTGCTGGTTAGTTCTCCGAAATCTTTTACCGCAAACACCACATCCGAAGTCGTGTTGTTTATAATATAGTTTAATGGAATAACTAGATCTAGAATAAAATGATAATAGTGTTCAATGTTACCAGTTGATATCGGTCTCAAAAATATCCTCTTATTTCTCTTTGCAAACAAAAGAACAATAACACGATTAATCTTAACGCGAATCCCTTTCAAAATTCGACGTACCTCTTTATACAATGCTATTACACTCATAAATTAATAGGAGATTGTAACTCCGTGATGCAAATATATTCATACGGCGTTCAATAAGTTTACCTTAACAGACAAAGGGCCATTTCAATTTCCAACCGATTGTCTATAGATTAAAATTAAAGTACATTCGATTCAAAAGAAATTTACCTCAATGCCCTCCAAAATATATCCTCTTTTAGAGATTATTCTTCATCAGCATACAGGTGCTGAAACCAAAATATACGAACATCATTCTGTATCGGGAGGAAGTATTAATAGCTGTTATAAACTGATTACAAGTACAGGTACTTTCTTCTTAAAAACCAATCAAGCTAATCGATTTCCCGAAATGTTTAAGCTCGAAGAAAAAGGGTTAAGCTTACTCAGAGAAACAAAAGTGTTCTCCGTACCCAATGTTATTATTGCAGGAGAAGATAGTGACATCACGTTTTTATTAATGGAATTTGTAGCTAATGGGAAAAGAGAAGTAAACTTCTGGCACCACTTTGGTGAGAGCTTAGCCCGATTGCACCAACATACCAATGAATCCTTCGGATTAGATCACAATAATTATATCGGATCATTAGAACAGATAAATAACACAAATGGAGACTGGGTTTCTTTTTTTATTGAAGAGCGAATTGAATCACAACTGAGGTTGGCTCGCGACAATAATAAAATTGATAGATCCTTTTCCAAAATGTTCGATCGCCTTTTTCATAAACTTGAAGACTTATTTCCTGTTGATAAACCAGCCTTACTACACGGGGACCTTTGGAGCGGTAATTTCATGACCGATTCGGGTGGAAAAGCAATAATTATTGACCCAGCAGTTTATTATGGTCACCGTGAAATGGATATTGCTATGACCAAACTCTTTGGAGGTTTCGACCCCGAATTCTATCATGGCTATAACTCAACTCTACCTCTAGAGTCGTCTTGGGAAGACAGAGTAGATGTTGCTAATTTATACCCTCTTATGGTGCACGTAAATCTATTTGGTGGAGCCTATGTACAGCAGGTGGAACATATTCTTCAACGATTCGCTTAAATCGATAGCCCTTTCTGTTGGTTTTATTGACTTTACTACTTGTTAGCGGTATATTTGCCTCCGCTTATTTAGCGCTAATAAAATCAAGATTTTGAAAAAATACACGGAATACAAAGCACTCGATCTCCCTTCTATCGGAAAGGAAATGTTGGATAAGTGGGAAGCAGAAAACACGTTCGATAAGAGTATTGCTAATCGAGATGGAGCTGAACCGTTTGTGTTTTATGAAGGACCTCCTTCAGCCAACGGTATGCCTGGAATCCACCATGTAATGGCTCGTGCTATCAAAGATATTTTTTGCAGATATAAAACACTGAAAGGATTTCAAGTAAACAGGAAAGCAGGTTGGGACACACATGGTTTACCTGTTGAGTTAAGTGTAGAAAAAGAATTAGGCATTACCAAAGAAGACATTGGGAAGAAAATTTCGATTGCGGATTACAATAAGAAGTGTTCTGAGGCGGTAATGAAATACACCGAAGTTTGGAACGACCTTACCCGTAAAATTGGTTACTGGGTAGATATGGAAAACCCATACGTTACGTACGAAACCAAATACATCGAATCCGTTTGGCACTTGTTAAGCAAGCTATACAACAAAGAATACATCTATAAAGGATATACGATTCAACCTTACTCCCCAGCTGCCGGAACAGGATTAAGTACACACGAACTAAACCAACCGGGATGTTATAAGGATATAACGGATACAACTATCGCCGCTCAGTTTAAAATTATCCGCGATGATAAATCTGAAGTGCTTTTTGAATCAGATGAGAACGCTTATTTCTTAGCTTGGACAACCACACCTTGGACCTTACCTTCCAACACTGCTTTGGCCGTTGGAAAAAACATTGAGTATGTGGTCATCAAAACTTTTAACCAGTACACATTTGAAGCGGTTAAAGTTCTCGTAGCTATCGATCTAGTTGGAAAATGGTTTAGTGGAATCTACAACAGCGAATTGAACTTGGCTGATTATACTGCGGGAGATAAAAAAATCCCTTTTGAAGTAGTTGGGAAATTCAAAGGATCCGATTTAGTAGGAATGAAGTACGAGCAATTATTGCCATACACGCTTCCTCATGAGAATCCAGAAGAAGCTTTTAGAGTAATTGAAGGAGCATTTGTTACCACTTCAGATGGTACAGGTATTGTTCATATTGCACCAACTTTTGGAGCGGATGATGCGCGTGTTGCCAAAGAAGCTGGCGTTCCTGGAATGATGGTTTTAGATGAAAAAGAAAACCCAGTCCCACTTGTAGACATGCAAGGAAAATTCGTTTCCGAGATGGGCGAATTAGCTGGGAAGTATGTTAAAAACGAATATTACGAAACGGACGAAGCTCCAGAAAGAAGTGCTGACGTTGAAATTGCGATTAAACTAAAAGAAG
>JABSPR010000179.1 GCA_013214975.1 Flavobacteriales bacterium | reverse complement strand
TAAAATGGAATTAGGACAATGGAAGCTTCCAGTTCGTTTAGGATACCCAATTAATACACCTTATGACGACATGTTCTTTGCTGGAACAGCGAGTGGTAAGTATGCATATATAGCCTCAAATAGAGAAGGAGGAAAAGGCGGTTTGGACATATACAAAGTTACTTTCTTGGGACCCCAAAAGGCTCCATTAATTGATACGGAAGACATGCTACTTGCTAGTATTGCCAAACCCGTTAAGGATGATTTTGTTCCTAAAGAAGTTAAAGTGGAGCGCAAGAGCTTAACTGTATTTAAAGGAAAAGTTATTGATGAGTTGACACGAAAACCAATCGAAGCTGAAATAGATATTACGGATAACAAAACAGGGCAAGTAATCTCTACTTTAAATTCGAATAGCGCTTCAGGAAAGTTCTTGATGTCATTACCTTCTGGAAAGAATTATGGTATTGCGGTGAAAAAGGAAGGGTACTTGTTTCATTCGGAAAACTTTAACCTTCCTAGCGGAAGTGACTTTAGTTTAGTGAATAAGAATATTGAATTAAAGAATATTAAAATTGGAAGCAAGATTGCTCTTCGTAATGTATTCTTTGCATCTGGGAAATCAGAGATCACTTCAGAATCCAACGCGGAATTGAATAGATTGGTGAAGTTTTTAAAATCGGTTCCTGATCTTAAAATTGAATTAGGAGGACATACGGATAATGTGGGTTCTAAAGCATCGAACACTACTTTATCTCAGAGAAGAGCTGATTCTGTTGTGAAATATCTAACAAGTAAAGGAATCACAGCGGATCGATTAGCAGCTAAAGGATATGGTCCTTCCGATCCTGTAGATACAAACGATACGGATGAAGGTCGTCAGAATAACAGACGAACCGAATTTATGATAACGGCTAATTAATTTTTCGTAACGGAAAGTATAGTTTCGATAGGAACGTGCATTAATTGCTTTTTAGCTTCGAGTAAAAAGAGCAAATCTGTTCCAGAATAAGTAGTTAGTTCTATTCTGTAATTATCGAGTAAATCTGCGGGAACATCTTCCAATATAATAAAAATCTCTCTAGATAAGTTCTCCAGCAGAGTAGGCTCATTATTTAGTAGAATCGTCTCTGTAGAGGTTAACAATACTTGGATATTGAATTTAGATGCATCTTCCAAATCTTTTATTTCCGTGTTGTGGCTTTCTGATATGGCAATCAATGTATAGAATTTGAAATACGGTTGTTTAAAATCAGTTGAATCTAAATTATCCACGTAAACCTGCGCTAACTCAGACTTAGTAGGTTCATTAATACTGTCTTTTTTAAGTTCATTTAACTCCTTTTGGATAACACGAATTTTTGTTTTCTTATAAAGTTTAAATCTACTTATTCTGTTATGGCAATTTGCACTAATAGTTTTCCAAGAATTATTCTCAGATTTTTTCAAGAAATCATATGAACTTTTAATGCTTGAAATATTATTATTTGCCATGTCAATATACATGCTGTGAAACGAGTAGGAGGTGGCATCCCTAATATCACTTGAATCGATAAGAGAAACCTGATAAGCGTTGATCTCACTTGATAAGTCTATTCCAATATTGGAATATGCTGTATCATAACAATGCATAAAGGCACCTTCAATAAAATGAGATGCGCTCGCTAACAAAGTAGTGATAAGGAAAACAGAAGTAAATAGGATCGTTTTCATAATATCGGCCACAAAATTAGTTTTTATTGGCATGAAAAGTGAATACCTGTTTTATATAAATTACAGATGCTTTATTTATTGATGGATATGTTTGTTTCTGTTTGTTATATAGAACGGAAGAACAGCTAATTATAGTTACATTTGAAACAGTAAAACGATGGAGATTGGTTAAATAATTGCTGTAAAGTTGACATTGTCATAATTCATCGTCTTATTAATAAACCAAACTATGTGCCGAATGAATAAATCCAGAATTTCCACCTTATTCCTTTTGTTAGGCGTTAGCTTCATTTCACTAGGACAAGATTCTGATGCGCCTAGCAATCTAGGGTCTTCAATAAATTCTAAGTACAATGAGATTGGTCCTTTGATTTCTCCTGATGGAAAATCGATGTACTTCGTAAGGGAAGGACACCCGAACAATACCACCGATAAAGCAGAAAGTCAAGATATTTGGTTTTCTGAGATGGGACCAGATTCTGCATGGACACCGGCAAAACATATGCTACCCCCATTTAATAATCATATATACAATAGTATAGAGACTATTACACCGAGTGGCAGCATGGTAATAGTTAGAGGGATTTATAAGAATGGAGAATTTAAAAAAGGCACTGGGTTTTCGGTAACAAGAAAAACAAAATATGCTTGGTCTCCACTAAGCTTAATGAAAATAAGGGGTCTAGGACCAATGAGTCAGGGAATGTACTATGGTGGATTTCTTTCTAATGACTGTAAATCGCTTCTGATTTATTTAAGTACATATCAAGGAAGCGAGACAAGTGATCTATATGTAAGTTTTATTAAAGAAGATGGCTCATGGACTAAACCCCGAACGTTAGGTAAAAAAATTAATTCGCCACAATATGATGAGAGTACGCCGTTTTTAGCTTCAGATGGTATTACGATGTATTATTCAAGTAATAAACCAAAGGGTTATGGTCAGAATGATATATATATGACAAAACGACTGGACGAAACCTGGCAAAACTGGACAGAACCAATAAACCTTGGGCCAACGATAAATACGGAAAAATTTGAAGCGTACTATTCTATTGATGCAAGAGGAGAATATGCATACATGATTTCGGAAAAAGGCTCGATGGGTAGAGGAGATGTAGTTAAAGTAAAACTGCCCAAAGAAGTTAAACCAGAACCAGTTGTTTTGGTAAGAGGGAAAATATTGAATGCCAAAACAATGCGGGCTATCAATGGTAAAATTAGTTACGAAACATTAGGGCCAGAGGGTAAAGAGGTAGGAGAGGCATTATCAAATCCTGCTACAGGAGAATATCAAATCACTCTGCCATACGGTGATCTTTATGGCTTCTCTGCGAAGGTTCAAGGGTATATGCCAATGTCAGATTTTATTGATCTCAAGGAGAAAGGAGTGTATCAAGAAATTACAAGAGACCTATTACTAAAACCAATTGAAGTTGGACAAAAGGTTGAATTAAATAATATTTTCTTTGAATCTGGAAAAGAAGCTCTAAAAGAAGAGTCGTTTCCCGAATTGGATCGGATTATTAGTGTGATGAATACCAATCCTACAATGACAATTGAGTTAATTGGTCACACAGATAGTATAGGATCTGATGTAGCAAATCAGAAATTATCTGAAGCTAGATGTGCTCTTGTACGAAATTATATTATTGAACATGAAATACAAACGGGTAGAGTAATAGCTACCGGCAAGGGAGAAACAGAGCCTATTACAAGTAATAAGACAGAGGCGGGACGGACGAGAAACAGACGAGTTGAATTTGAAGTATTAACGAAATAATGAGTAAAATGAAGTTGCTAGTTTCTTTATGTAGTATATGTTTAATAATATCAACTTGTTTTGGACAAGCGAAAGTGCACGATGCCCTATGGGTTAAAAAGAATGGGATTAAGTCTATAACGTATTTCAGTCAGGGGTTTTCTCAACGAAGTGGTACCTTTTTATTGGAGAAGAAATTTTTGCATGAAAAAGATTTTTACGATGTAAATGGATATTTCACCAAGCATGAAGAAGATAATTTAG
>JABSPR010000178.1 GCA_013214975.1 Flavobacteriales bacterium | reverse complement strand
CAAATATTGCATTCAGGCAGGCAGCTAAAAACTTTATGCTTGAAAATAAACATATTGACATTAATTTAAGAAAACGAAAAGGGTTTAAGTGTAACCCTATTTATAAGGACGTTTATACGATTAATGGCTAGGGTGCACAACAGAGTTGTCAGACCCAAAGAAAATTAAAAAGTTTGGAGAGAAAGTAAAAGTAGGCCAGGAGTCTAAAATCAAATCAAAAGGGGATAGCTTTTTTAGAAAAAGTCGCAAGTTTGGTGCAAAGATGCACGCAGGAGAATATAAAGATCGTACTAAAGGATTTTATAGTACAGCAAAGCCCGGTTCTATTATTAAAGGACAAAAGTCGGGACATATAGGACCAAGGCCTAAAAGATGGGGTGTGCCAAAGGTTAATTTAACAAAAATATACCCAGGAAAGCCAGGAATATTTAGCAGCGTATTTGGTAAAGCCAAGGGTTTAGCAGGAGGGACAATTAGTAAATCATTAGGTGTGCTCAAGTTTCTAACTATAGGGATGATTGGAGCCCATGTTGTACAAGGTGAATATCTCGAGGCAGGTGAAGTTGCAGGACGAGATTTTGTAACTATTGGAAAAGCTGGTGGTGTTGCAGCTGGTATAGTTGAGGAAAATAGAATAATAAGCGTACGTGAAAATGCTGAAAAGGTAGAACGTGGTAGAAGTGTAAATAAGGCAACTGATTATTATAAAAGGTTTGAATAGAAAGAATTAAGCCATTATATAAATGGCTTGACTATTATGACAGGAAATAATTATGGACGAAGAAATATTCTGGGATTTAATAGAAGAAAGTTTACAAAGTGTAAACAATGTTGAGGAGAAAGATGCTCAATTAGACCATTTAATCGAAAATCTAGAAAAACTCTCCAAAGACAGCATTCTAGAATTTCAAAGAATAATGTACCAAAAATTTCATGCCCTTTACAGTTGGGATTTATATGCGGCACATAGCTTATTATTTGGGACAAGCAGTGATGACAACTTTCAGGACTTCAGAGCTTGGATTATATCATGCGGCAAGAAGTATTACCAAGCAGCTTTATCTGATCCAGAATTGCTATCTGGTTTACTTGATCAAGGTGAATACCCAGTGTTTGAGGGTTTTCAAAAAGCAGGGTGGCGTACGTTTACTATTTTAGATATAACAAGAAATGATGATGACTGGAGAAAAATGCCACCCTCCCCAAAGGAGCTTTCAAACAAGAAAAGTTGGGAAGTTGAGCATTTGGAGGACATCAGTTTTTTGGCAAATAAATTTCCTATTTTAGCTCAATATGATATATAATTATTGGCGCATGAGAGCAAGAAAACACATCTCATTGTTCTCTTGATTTTTTACTCTTCTGGTATTCTTCCCAAAATTCTTCTGCATCCTTCCCATTTATCTTAGTCAACGTTTTAATTGACCTTAGGAATTCAATATCGTTTACAGATATAGGTAAATGCAGTACTTTTATAGGCAACTCCTTGAGTACACTGATATCTTGAATATAGCACCCATCTAAATGAAGGTTCGTCAAAGGCAGCGACTTAAGTATTGAGATATCGCTTACATTTGTATAATACAAATCAAGGACAGTTAAAGGCATCCCCTGCAATGCCGTAAGATTGCTGACCTGTGTGTCTTTCAACGATAAAAAGACTATAGGGAAGCCCTTCAATGCATTAATATTTTTTAGTTTAGGGATTGGCAATTTGACTATATAAAGGTTCTCTTCATAATAGTATTTGTAATGAATATTATCCCAGTTCTCTACTTGAGGGTTATCCTTTTTAAGTTGTTGAATAGACAATTTAATTTTTGCTTTCTCGTATCCTTCCCAAAACGTTTTCACATCCTTTCCATCAACCTTTACCAGTGTTTTAATGGATTTTAGGAATTCAATATCTCTTGCTCCCTTTGGCAACATCAGCCACTCAAGTGGCATTCCTCTTAGGCTGCTTATATCGACAACTGGAGTACCGCCTAAATTTAAACTTGTTAATGGCATCCCCTTGAGCGGGCTAATATCATTCACCATTGTATCACAGAGTATCAAATCATCTAATTGCATCCCTTTGAGCGCACTGATATCACTTACTTGTGTCCAAGAAAGATTAAGCCATTCAAGAGACATCCCTTTAAGCGCACTGATATCACTTACAGTATTTTCGTCATCCATCTCATTTTGCAGCTCAATAAATTTAAATGATAAGCCCTTAAGTGCACTGATATCCCTTAATTCACCATCTGATGAAAAACCGACTATCCTATTGAGAAAAAGGGACTTATGCCACTTAACCGAATTTATCTCAGAGAGTTCAAGGTTGTCATAGAAGTCATCCTCTACCCACCATACTATTGAAACACTATCCCAGCCTTGCATATATTGGTTGTCTTTCTTTAGCTGTGTAAGAGCGGAATGCAGTTTAATTGCACGGTGAGACATAAATATAATTGGAGATGCAAGGACCATGAAAATAACGGCAGTAATGTACCAGTATTTTTTTGCCCTCTTTAATATGCTATGCATTAAATCAGCGGTGCGGACCATTAGTCCAGGTGAAGTTAATTCAGTCATAAGTACATCAGTTAATTGTTCATAAGGTGGCTAACTATACCGTGCCTATTGCCAAGTTGCAATCAACATTCATCCCTGACTTCACCCGTTGAAATCCCTCCAGCCCCTGATAGGTTTCTTGGATGGATAAGGAAAAGGTTCAACTAATAGTAGACATAGCCACGCCGTTGGGTAGAAATAGACAGACCCATTTAGGAGGCATTGGAACTGGATTCATACAAAAAGGCCAATTAGGCAGTTGTGATGATTGCTTAGTAAGAGTTGTCAGTACAGCGAGTATCAGAACAGCTGGTTGCAATGAGCCATCAGATAGGGAAAGCATGCTAGTAGAAATAATAGAAGGTAATGCAGAAGACTTCATTGGAAAAACATTTACTTTCTCTTAGCTTGGCAAACCTTTTTCTGCCTTTTTTACTTTTCCAAAGGTCATCATATCATAGAAACCAATACCTCCTCCTAAACCAATACATATAATACCTAGAAAAATCGCAGGGTCCAAAAAGCCGTCCAAAACAGTATCTAATACATACCTTCATGAACTCTATTCTACTGATAATATTTCCACAGTCAGGACATGTAGGTCTAGTAAAGAAAGAACGCTTCGGCAAGTTATCATTGGTGATGGTATCTACACCTTCCTTTATCATCTGAAGATATTCTGTCTTACACTCAGCGCAGACTTCAGCCCCATCGAATGAGATGAGGTCACCTTCAGGGAAGTCTTCTTTGCACTGTACGCATGTAGCCATTGTCTAAAATATATCTATACAGAAGAGAATACAAGAATCGGGGTGGGTGATTAATTTGCCACCCCCCTAAACCATGCTTCCTTCAATAAACCACGAAGGAGATCAACATGGAAATAGCAGCCTACTTACGAGTATCAACAGCTGACCAACAAACAGCCAATCAGCTACTAGCAATCACGAAGCATTGTGAAGCTCAAGGAATGACCTTAGGAAAGATTTACCAAGACCAAGGAATTTCAGGAGCAAAGCATAGCAGACCCGCACTGGATGAGCTAAAAGCAGATATCGAATCAGGTAAGGTAAAAGGCTTAATCGTTTATCGTCTAGACCGCTTAGCACGTAGCACGAGTCACCTTATTGAAATGCTAGAGATACTGAAGGACAAAGAGATCAAGTTCATCAGTGACTGGTCCATACAAGATATTGCCTGATACGATTCTTAGCTCCAGCCTTGCATTCAAAGTTATCCTCATAAAATTTGAAGAGAAATATTAACTTTGAAAAGAAGGAGAAAAGCAGTGTTGAAACGGCAATTCCAACACTGCACATAAGTTATGAAAACTT
>JABSPR010000177.1 GCA_013214975.1 Flavobacteriales bacterium | reverse complement strand
CTCTACTTTGTGACTATTGCGTTATACAATATTGTTGTACCAAGATACAATAGTCTGACCTATTCTAACAACTTCGACTCTATTGGTAAAGGTGCCGCGAGGAGTTAGCCTGTGGCAATTTGCACTGGTTGCAAAAATGCAAGAACAGATGCTGCCCTCTCAGGTTACTGCTCTTAAACCCAATAGAGTACGGTTGGGATCTCTCGTTTCACTGCAGGCTCGAACCTGATCTGTTTCACGCCTGTAACGCGTAAGCGACTTACAGTCCCTCTAAAGTGAAACTGATGTCTGACCTATATGAGCTAAATATAGGTGCCTATCTGTGTTAATCCTGGTAATTAATTCACTACTTCTCTGAAGTCAAAACTGATTGTTATTTTGTGTCAAAATTGGTTGTTATTTTTGTTCTTTCTCACCCGGTAACTAAACTATGTCCTCTAAAGTGTCCTTATTTCTTAATTGCTGCGCTCAGTTCTCTTTCCTGTTTTATTCTGAACTACAATTTCAATTCTCCTGAATTGGAATTTAGTTTCTCTTCTGCAAAATTCTCTGAATTTTTCCTGTATTCTTTTTTTCTTTAAAATTGTTCTTTGTTTCTGTATTTGGCAAATAGCCTAATAATTTCTTTATTTGTTCAGGTCTGGTACTTTATTGCTGCTAACTGTTGGTCTACTTAAACTTTCTTGTTCTATTCGGTTATCTATCCTATTTGTCTTGAAACAACTATTTAATTGCAATCCGTTTAATTAAAACACTTTCTAGTAGTTATCCTATCTAACTAAAGTTACTTCTTAATTAAAATGGCCTATTGCCCTAATTTAAAAGTTGTTATCACGCAGTTTAAAGTTAATTTACCTAAAATTAGCTTAAACTCTCCTTTTCAAAAGTCCTAAATTAATTTACCTTTAAATTAATTTCTCTTAAAAGGTTGTCTATTTTATTTTCTTTCAAATTATTTTGTTAATTACTATACGTTCAGCTCAAGTTCTCTCTGCATCTTGATAAACATGCCAAATGTCTTGTAGGAATAATAGGATCATGACTTAAAAGTTATAAATTATGAATAAGATCGTGTCATAATCACGGGTTTGCTTTCTTTTAACCCTGATTATGATCTTTTCTTTTCTTCTTTCTTTTCTTTCTATGCACTCAAAACAATATACTCCGAATAAAAGATAATAGAAGTGCATCCTGTGAAAGAAAAGGAATATCACTTTTAAACATAAAAAAATAACAAGGATTCATGATTCAAAAGATACTGAATATTCAAAGTCCAAATACAACGTTTTTGTCTTCTGCAACATCTGTCTTGTTCTAACTTGTCACCTCCTATAGATCGGATTTGCAATAATATCAAATCTGATCTATGTTCTAGCACCCCCTTTCCCGTGTGCTGAAGTCTTCAGACTTCTCCCGGGTTGGCAAGTTGTTACCTATGATACAAAAATCTAATCATACTTAAAATTGTTGCAGTCCACAAATTTGACCGTTACAGTTCACGAACATTACACAATGCACAAAGATAATAGAAAAGGATCTCATCTGTTCAAATGAACGCGTGAGTGATATTATCTCAGCTGATCAAGTGAGCACATAAATAATGTGATCGCTCTTGTTCCTGAAAGGAACCAAGTGATCACATAAAGAAAAAGGACATGAATACATATCACGATACAAGAGAATGAGGATACAAGGATACTGGTCTGTGGATACCGACCTGTGGATACAGCTCAAAGACTTAACTTAATGAATATCAATGATGATTCAGATGGATGACTTAACTTGTGACTTCTTTTCTTTTAAACTTAGGATGCCAGAGGCTTCCTTTCTTGTTTCTAAAACCATCTATTCTGTTCTTTTAGGATGCCAGAGGCTTCCTTTCTTGTTCCTAAAATCATCTACTCTACTCTTTTAGGACGCCAGAGGCTTCCTCTTTTGTTTCTGAAATCATCTACTCTATTTTATGCTAACAAAATTGATAGATCAAGAGACAAAAGAAAAATGAGATGAATAGATTGGATAGATATGTTCTTTTGTCACCAAGTTTGTCACCTTATATTTATATATTCTATTTGAGCTGTCCTAGGTTACACCTAGACCACAGTGCGCATTCCACAGTAGACCATAGCTAATTTATCCGAGTGCCATATAATATAGTTAATGGCTACTGTATCCGAGTATACTCCTTGCATATCATACCGCGATACGCACCAATATATCATACCGCGATACGCACCATTTACCACGACACAGGTAATACAAACACACCAAATTCTGACTCAAATCAATGAACCCAATAGAGCCTTTGTTCAGCTTTATGTACAATGGACATGCATAAATTTATAAGTGACATAAATGTAGTACAGATATGAT
>JABSPR010000176.1 GCA_013214975.1 Flavobacteriales bacterium | reverse complement strand
GAGGTAACAAATGCTAGAAAGGATCTTGTCAACGCCAAGGGAGTTGAAAATAAAATGAAGGCTGGAAACAAATTACAGTCAGCATTAAAATCAATATTTGCAATCGCAGAAGGATATCCAGATTTAAAAGCAAATGAAAACTTCTTACATTTACAACAAGAGTTATCAGCAATAGAAGATAAAGTAGCATATGCTAGGCAATATTACAACGATGGAATATTGGCCTATAATGTGGGAAGAGAAACAATTCCAGGAAAGTGGTTTGCAAACATGTATGGTTTCAAGAAGCGAGAATACCTAAAGATTGAAGAAGCAGAAAAGGTAGTACCAAAGATTGAATTTGAATAGCTATATCTTAATATACAATATTTAGAAGTATATATTAAAACATATATGTTATGATATATGTGTTAGAGTATATAGATTAGATTAGACAAAGGCTTTAATATTCCATAACCTAAAATATAATATGGTAAGACCCGCATATCAATTAGTTGAAGAAATTAGAGGGTCTCTAGAAAAAAGGATTGGAAATAATATGGATTATATTGCTGAAGAGTTGTCTAGGGCCGATCCAAGGCTTAATAGTAGGCAACAAGCAGCAATAGACATTAAGAAAAATATTTGTGAAGGTGACCTTTTCAGAAGACTAAAACCTATCTCAAAATCTGGAGACCAAAGACAACTAAGAAGATTAGCTTATTTATTTGAAATTCTAAAAGTCCCTTACGACGACTCCATAGTTCAAAAAACAAAAGATGTAAATTCAGATTTTGAGTATCCTTTAGAGTAAGAATTAAAAACTCAAACATCCATCTCATAAAATGGAAAAAGTAAGATTATCATTTCATGAAGAAATAAGAAAAAACAAACGTCAATCGTTTTTCCTAATTACCATAGTTCTTGTAGTTCTCTTAGCACTAATATATACAATAGGTTTTGTCCTTGGAGGAGACTACCTTTTCTTTATATTAATATTTGGAACCATTTTTTCTTTAGTCTATGTTGTTGGAGGATATTATAAATCTGCAGATTTAGCAATAGCATCAGTTAAGGGAAAACCAGCAACTGGCCCAGAATATAGAGAATATAATAACCTTGTAGAAGGCCTATGCTTAGCTTCCGGACTTAAAAAACCAAAATTATTTGTTATGCACAATCAACAAATAAATGCGTTCGCTTCAGGAAGAGACCCAGAGCATGCAGTAATATGCATAACAACAGGTACCATAGAAAAATTAAACAAACACGAATTAGAGGGGGTTCTAGCACATGAACTCTCCCACATAGCAAATTATGACATAAGATTCATGACACTTACAGCAGTTCTTGTTGGTATGATATCTATAATTGCACAAATTTTCTTAAGAAGTCTTTTCTGGAGTAGGGGGGGTAGAAACAAGGGCAATACAGCAATAATGTTAATAGGAATTGCGCTAGCAATTCTAGCTCCAATTCTAGTCGCTTTAGTTCAATTAGCAATATCTAGAAAAAGAGAATACGCTGCAGACTCATCGG
>JABSPR010000175.1 GCA_013214975.1 Flavobacteriales bacterium | reverse complement strand
CCGTCAGTACCGAATTTTGTAGTCGGTATTTGCTCTTTCTAGCGCAAATAATCTTCAGTCCAAACCTCACGGTTAGCAACCTTGCAGCTTACTAATGGTTCGAGGCACGACCCTCGCCCATAAGGGACTTGCACCCTCTAGATTAATAATCTACTTTCAAGTAGATTAAAGATGCCCATGCTGGGCACACACATTAAATAAACCCAATGCGGTTCTTGGTTATTGGAAAGGTTGGTGGTTTAAGTGAGTCGTAATTCCTGCTTGTGGTAGCTTGACTGCGCAGTAGCCAAAGTGCAGTTTGTCTTGTAACTTGTTACTGTAGCGGAATTAATTAACTTTATCAAAAACGAAACAAGCGCAGTAATTACTCTGTAGTGGTTATCTAAAGTTGGGGTACATTAAAAAATAATAGATTGAAAAATGCAATAGAAATATATCAGAATAAAGACGGTCAGAATTCTGTTCAGGTTAAAATAATTGATAATTCTGTCTGGTTAAGTAGACTACAATTGTCTGAACTGTTTGATCGTGATATTAAAACTATTGGTAAGCATGTTAACAATGTTTTTAAAGAAGGAGAGCTTGTGAAGGATTCAGTTGTCGCAAAATTTGCGACAACTGCAGATGATGGAAAGACTTATCAAGTTGAGCATTATAACCTTGATGTAATAATATCAGTAGGTTATCGAGTCAAATCAAAACAAGGTACGCAATTCAGAATATGGGCAACTCAAAGACTAAACGATTATTTAATAAAAGGCTATGCCATAAATGAAGCAAGACTTATACAAACCAAACACGAATTAAAAGTTCTAAAGACTGGTATTCAAATAATAAGTCGATCAATCGAAGAAAAATCAGAAGAAAGTGGATTGCAATGGCTAGAAAATTATTCAAAAGGCCTTACTCTTCTTGACGACTACGACAATGAGCGATTAGATTCAAAAGGCCTTACAATGCGTAAAGCCAAATTTCCCAAAAAAGAAGCATATCAGGGTTTGATCGATCAAATGAAATTAGAATTTAACTCCAATGTATTCGGATTAGAAAAAGATCAAGGGTTTGAAAGCTCCATAAATCAAATAACCAAGGGATTTGCAAACGATGACTTCTACCCTAGTCTCGAAGAAAAAGCGGCGACGCTCTTATACCTAATCATTAAAAATCATGCATTTACTGATGGTAATAAAAGAATTGCAGCTGCTTGTTTTCTAATGTTTCTTGAACAAAACAATATGCTTACAAATAAAGATGGTGAGCCTATAATAAGTAATGAAGCCTTGGCAAGTATCACATTGTTTATTGCATCTAGCAACCCCAATGAAATGGAAACAGTAAAGAAATTATTGGTAAGTGTATTAAACAGAAACTTAAAATAAACGTCCCCTAGTCGAGTAAGCCAGGGGAATTTCACCCCTAACTTCTCACAGAACCGTACGTGAACCTCTCGACTCATACGGCTCTTCGAAGTAGTGATACCATTTTACAGGTATCGGCTGTGTAATTAGCTCATCCTCTTACGAGTT
>JABSPR010000174.1 GCA_013214975.1 Flavobacteriales bacterium | reverse complement strand
GGCCGTTCAGATAAGAAAAGTGAACGATTAAAAACAATGTTACTTGTCGCTCTTGGCCAGAAGAAGATGTTTACCCGTCCGATTCCAACAATTTTGCACTTAATGATTTATTCTGCATTCATTCTTACTCAAATTGAGTTGATTGAAATCGTTATTGATGGATTGTCAGGATCACATCGTGTATTTAGACCATCTCTTGGTGGACTCTATACGTTCATTATTTCATTCATTGAAATCCTTTCTGTACTGGCCTTTATTGCTACAATTATATTCCTTTCTAGAAGAAACTTAATCAAGCTTCCTCGTTTGAATATGAAGGAAATGAAAGGTTGGCCAAAAATGGATGCCAACTTGATTCTCTTAATGGAACTCGTTCTTATTCTTTGCATTTTCATGATGAACGGAGCTGACGAGGCAAGGCACGCTACCGGTTCTGAATCTTATTATGGTTTTACCATTAGTAGTTTCATTGCTCCGATGTTTAAGGGAATGGATACCGGAACATTGATAGTTATTGAGCAAATTGGATGGTGGGGACATATAATTATGGTCTTTGGATTCATGAATTACTTACCATACTCTAAGCACCTACACATATTCTTAGCGTTTCCAAACACCTATTATTCAAACTTGGAAAAGAAAGGTCGTTTCACCAATATGGAATCTGTTACTACCGAAGTTAAGTTAATGCTCGACCCTGACGCTGATCCATACGCCGCACCACCAGAAGGAGCTCCAGAACCACAAAGATTTGGAGCAAAGGATGTCACTGATTTGACTTGGAAGAACTTAATGGACAGTTATTCTTGTACAGAATGTGGTAGATGTACTTCATCTTGCCCAGCTAATATTACAGGTAAGCTATTGTCTCCGCGCAAAATCATGATGGACACTAGAGATCGTCTGGCAGAAGTAGGCGATAACAAAAGGAAACATGGAGCAGATTACCAGGATGGGAAATCGTTACTTGGTGATTACATTAAAGAAGAAGAATTATGGGCATGCACGTCTTGCAATGCATGCGTTGAAGAGTGCCCAGTAAATATCGATCCATTATCAATTATTATTGATTTAAGAAGATACTTAGTAATGGAAGAATCTAAAATGCCGACTGAATTGACCGGTATGCTTACTAATATTGAAAACAATGGTGCTCCTTGGCAGTTCAGCCCTGCTGACCGTTTAAACTGGAAGGACGAAGCCTAAAAATTAAATATATATATATATGTCAACCTTTGTACCATTTAAAGCAATTCGACCAACTAAAGAAAAAGTTCTAGATATTGTAAGTCGCCCGTATGATGTTCTTAATGACGTTGAAGCAAAAAAGGCTTCAGAAGGCAATCCTGATAGTTTCTATCACGTAATCAAACCTGAAATAGATTTTGATTTAAGTCACGATCATTACGCTCCTGAAGTGTATCAAAAAGGTGCTGATAATTTCTCGCAACTGATGAAAGCTGGTGCCATGGTTCGAGATGATGAAGCACATTTTTATGTGTATCAAATAATTATGGATGGACACAAGCAGACTGGGATAGTTGGTTGTTGCTCAATTGATGATTACTTCAACAACGTGATTAAAAAGCACGAATTGACCCGTCCTGACAAAGAAGAAGATAGAAAGAACCACGTTCGTTACTCTAAAATGAACTACGAGCCTGTATTCTTTAGTTATCCTCACGTTAATGCCATTGATACCATTGTTGAGAGTGTTAAACAAGCAGATCCTGTTTACGATATTAATACTGACGATGGTTTACAGCATACCTTATGGGTTGTAGAAAACAACGATGATATCGCCTTAGTTTCAAATCTATTCGATACAGATGTAGAAAGCATTTATATTGCAGATGGACACCATAGAACTGCGGCAGGAGCTTTGGTTGCTCAAGAGCTTAGAGGTGCTGCGAATGGCAATGGTGCAGATGGTAAGCGATACAATTACTTTATGGCCGTTCTCTTCCCTGACAATCAATTGAATATCATTGACTACAACAGAGTAGTTAAAGATTTGAATGGACTTTCGGAAGCTGATTTCATTGCTAAAGTTGAAGGTTCATTTAACGTAGAAAAAGTAAGTGAAATTTTAAAGCCTAGTGAACTTCATACTTTTGGAATGTATTTAAATGGTAGTTGGTTTAAACTAACTTCTAAACCAGGAACATTTGAAGACTCTGATCCTGTTGGAGTTTTGGACGTTACAATTTTAAGTGAACAAATCCTTGACCCGATCCTTGGTATCAAAGACTTACGTACAGACAATAGAATTGAGTTCGTAGGCGGAATTAGAGGGCTAGGAGAACTGGAAAAAAGAGTTGATTCAGGAGAGATGGAAGTAGCATTTTCAATGTTCCCAGTTAGCATGCAACAATTGATTGATATTTCAGACAATGATATGATTATGCCACCTAAAGTAACTTGGTTTGAACCAAAGCTTCGAAGCGGTTTATTCGTTCATGATTTGGCAGAATAATAATATTCGAATAAATTAATTAGAAATGAGTGAATTAAAGGTTCCTACAATGGCTGAAACGATGGCCAAAGGAGAATCACCTGAGATCTTATTCTGGGTGGGTTGCTCTGGAAGTTTCGATGATAGAGCAAAGAAGATCACCAAGGCATTGGTTAAGATCTTGAATAACTGCGACGTTAAGTTCGCAGTTCTTGGAGCTGAAGAAAGTTGTACGGGTGATCCTGCGAAGCGTGCTGGTAATGAGTTTACATTCCAAATGCAAGCGATGATGAATATTCAGGTCTTGAATGGTTATGAGGTTAAAAAAATCGTCACTGCTTGTCCACATTGCTTTAACACTCTCAAGAATGAATATCCAGAATTAGGTGGTAACTATGAAGTTATTCACCATACTCAAATGATCCAGGAATTAATCAATCAAGGGAAGTTCGCTTTGAAAGATGGCGGGACGTATAAAGGAAAGAAGATTACATTCCATGACCCATGTTACTTGGGAAGAGCGAATGATGTTTATGAAGCACCGAGATCTTTGATTGAGAGCCTAGATGCTGAACTTGTTGAAATGAAGCGATGCAAAACGAAAGGATTGTGTTGTGGCGCTGGTGGGGCTCAGATGTTTAAAGAAGCTGAAAACGGTAACAAGGAGGTCAATATTGAACGCACAGAGGACGCGTTAGAGACAAAGGCTCAAATTATCGCTACAGGATGTCCTTTTT
>JABSPR010000173.1 GCA_013214975.1 Flavobacteriales bacterium | reverse complement strand
GTAGCTTCAGCAATTGATGCAAAATATTTAACTGTTATTATCATTGTTTAAGCCGTTACCGATTGCTCGAAGTTCTTTCCTTGCCATGCTTCTTTTTCTTCGAGTTTCTTTAGAATTTTGTCTGTAACAACAAAGTTCTTTAATCCCCATTTTGGTGCGATAAGAAGGCGAGCAGGAGATTCTGAAACAAATCGTTCAATTACAATGTTTGGTCTTAGTTGCGTTACAAACTCAGAAACTAGTTCAATGTAGTCGTCTAATTCGAAGAGTTGAAAAGATTCCGGCTCTCTCTTGAATTCGAAAGCCATCATTGTATGTTTTACAATTTGTAACTGATGAATCTTCAAAGATTTTATTGGCAGCTCATTAATGCGTTGTGCATGAGAAAGTATTTCCTCCTGTGTTTCGCCAGGAAGTCCTAAAATCATATGGCCGCCTAAATGAATGCCTCGGTCTTTCAATAATTCGTAGCCAGCTATGGTTTCTTCAAATGTATGACAGCGGTTAATACGGTCTAATGTTTTGTCTAGCGTGCTTTCAATGCCAAACTCAACAGAAACGTAGTAATCCTTTGCGTAATCTTGCAAAAGAGAAGCTATCTCTTCATTCACACAATCGCATCTTGTGCCTATAACTAATCCAATTATTTCGGGGTGGGATAGGGCCTCATCATATAGTTTCTTTAATACATCTAACTGACCATATGTATTACTGTAGGCTTGGAAATAAGCAAGGTATTTCTGGCTTTTGTACTTCTTTGAAAAGAAACCAATCCCTTCATTGAGTTGCTGCGTAACACTCTTTTTGGGTTCGCAATAAGCAGGGTTAAAGGTGTCGTTGTTGCAGTAGGTACAACCTTTGCTGTCTTTTGTGCCATCTCGATTTGGACAGCTGAAACCAACATCTAACGATACTTTTTGAGCTCTTTCTCCAAAAGTTTTCTTGATGTACGATGAGTAATCGTTATATCGTTCCTTCCTCTCCATCTTTCTGTTGATTAATTACTTTGAAGTAAGCAGTTGCAGAAATTAAGAATACTATACCTATCGCATAATAAACCCATTCTGGAATAGGAATAGGATCGCCGGTTGCGTAAGAGTGTAAGCCTGAAAGGTAGTAGTTCACACCAAAGTAGGTCATCATAATAGAGCCTAAACCAATTACGGACATAAAGCTGAAGGTATACACTGATTTAAGTCCCGGGATAAATCGCATGTGTAGAATGAAAGCATAAATTAAAGTAGAAATCAATGCCCAGGTTTCTTTAGGATCCCAGCCCCAATATCTTCCCCAGCTTTCGTTTGCCCATACACCACCTAAAAATGTTCCTATTGTAATCATGAATAAACCAATGGTCATCACCATCTCGTTAACCCATCTAAGTTCCTTGATCGTTAGTTGTGCTTTTCGATTTTCTTTGCTACTGAAAATAATAAGTAGCAATGTAATCATGCCAATTAAACAAGATAGAGCGAAGAAGCCATAGCTACCAGATTCTAACGAAACGTGGATTGTAAGCCAATATGATTTTAGAACTGGTACAAGAGATGTGATTTCAGGATCTAACCAGCTTAAGCCGGCAACCCAAAGAAGGATAGAGGCAAGTACTGCAGTAATGGGAGCGGTGATGGGAGATTTTCTAGCGAAGATCATACCTGCTAAAACGTTTACCCAAGCAATGTAAATCATAACCTCGTAACCATTACTCCAGGGTGCGTGTCCAGAGATATACCATCTTGCTCCTAAGCCAGCGCCGTGTAAAATGAAGCAAACTCCTACTGCGGCTATTCCTAAATTGGTAATGATCTTACTCGTGAATTTGCCTGATAGTAATGATACCAGAGATATGATGAGGGAAATGAATCCAACTAAAGCATAATACTTTCTAAGTTTCATGAATATGTTAGCGTCGTTGTAAGCCAGTTCGAAATCGATTAAGTTATCTGAATAGTCTTTCGCAGCGTCGGACCGTTTCTGGTAGTTCCCTAGTGCATCAATTAACTGATTCGCATCTTCCCAGTCATTCTCTTCAACAGCGCCATCTACAAACTGAAAATATGCCGAAAAGAATTTTTGCAAGAACATGGTCTGCTCTGTGCTATCTTTGAGTTCCATGATATTCTGTCTGTTGAACCACTTATTATTCTCTGCTCCCTCAATAGGAAGTACATTAAGAAGTTCTCCTGTATAAGCCATGAAGCTGATATTGAGTCTTTCGTCTACCGCAATTACATCTTTGTGGTATTTGGTTCTGAATTTAGGATCAATCTGATTCGCCATTTCAACATCTCCCTTCAGTTTGTATTCAAATGTTTTATTGAAAAAATCCATGAACGAGGCGTAATCGCCGGTAACACCAAGTTTGTCTTTAAGCTCTTTAGCTTTTAATTTCCCTTTTCTGATATAAATTAGTGGTAATTTCTGGTATTCATGAGGAAACATCATCATTCCAAGAAGAAGTTGATTTTCGTTTAATCCGAACATTTCTTCCGATCTGGTTACTTTACGCATTACTTCGCTGGCAACAGTATTGATAGGCTTGTATCGTCCTTTTGATGACTGATCTTGCGTTAATAACCTTCCGAATTTTTCCGCGTGTTCAAAGTTCATGATATACTTTGAATCTACTTGAATTGTATCGTTTGATGCTCTGATGGTGGCGCTCAGGGAAAACATTACGAGAATCATCATCATCGCTTTTCGTTCAGCCGAAAGCTTATTCACTTTGGCAAACAAATCTTTCATTCTGCTTTTTCTATTAAAGAAGTTTACCACAATACCCATTGCAAGCATGATGTACCCTAGATAACTAATGTATGTGCCAGGCCTATCGTGATTTATAGAGAGTACGGTTCCTTTTTCGTCTTCTTCATCATAAGAGCTTTGGAAAAATCTATATCCTCGGTAGTCCAGTACATTGTTCATGAATATTCGAAAATCAATACTTACATCTTCCTCTGCGTCGATCAGGGTTACTTCACTTGCAAACGAAGAAGGGCTCGATGATCCAGGGTATCTGTCTAGTTGAAAATCTCTCAGTTTTACATAAAAGGGAAGCTGCATAGTTCCTTGGCCGTATTTGAGAGAAACTGTATAATCACCAATTTTAGTTGAGGAAAACTTGTTGTCGAACTGCGATTCGTCCCAAAGGTTTACCTCGCCTGTTTGTCCATCGCCAGCAACAAAGAAGGTCATTGCGTTCTTGTTATTCTCTTTATCCGCGGGCATAATTTTCCGAACTGACTTAGGGAAGAAGTTTTTAAGAACAATATTCATATCACCGGCACCGTATAAATGTCTTTTTTCAAAAACATGATATCTACCGGTATCCATTATTTCTGTTTGCTGGGTTAGCATTGACATTCTGTTCGATTCTTGCTTCGATTTGAACATAAGCCCAACCGAGTCCGTGCGAATAATGAAATCAGCGTCTTCGTTATAAGTATTAAAGGATATGTTTATATCACCTATTTTAACTACTTGATTTGCTTTTAGAAATGAAGTTTTTACTTCTGATTTGTTTCTGATCATAATGGCAATTTGCATTTCACCAGATTCATCTTCTACTAATATTTCATCTGCATTTGGTATAAGGTCAGTTAGTGTGAAATCAAACTTCTTACCATCAATTTCTTGCGAAAACTCATAGTCTGTAATGTCTTTTCTCTCTAAGGTTACTTCTTCTGAAAACTCAATTCGACTATCTCCTTTTTCAATAACAGTTGTTAGGTAAGTTTCATGCAAAAGAAGCCTATTACTTTGCTCACCCTCTCGGATATGCATCATTCCTTCATAGCCTATAAATCGTGTAACGCCAGCACCTATAAGCATTACTACAAACGAAGAGTGAATAAGCAGTTGCGAGATTTTGTCTTTACTCGCATACATTTTGTATTTAAAAATATTCCCAATTAGGTTTATTGTAAGCAGTACTAATAGAGCTTCAAACCAATGTGCACTGTACACGTATTCCTGTGCTGTGGCGGTATCGAAGTCATTTTCTATGAATGTTGCTTTGGCACATACCACTGCGAACAAAAGCAACAGAATACCCGTTAGTGAATTCGAGAAAAGATATTTTTTAATATGCTTCATTACTTTCTTACTGTAAATGTGCTTGGATTTTCACTGCAAAAGTAGTGACAATTGAAATACCCGCTACAGAATTTTAGCTAGCATTCTAGATAGTTTTAAGCAAAAAATGAACAATTCTGATTTGAGAAGTGGGAAGTAGGTATTTAAGAGTTGACAATTGTTGTCTTTCAGGCTTAGACGATTTACGTAGACGAGTTTGTTCTTAGATCAGCTTTATATATGATAAGGGTTGTTGGCTTTGAATTAAGTTGCACTTGTTGTGCTAATTATCACTACGTTAGGTGTGGATTTACGGCGCGATTAACTAAATTTGAGGCCTTGAAAAAATTAACAGGACATAAACCAAATAATAAACAAAACTGATATACTATGAATATGAAAATTTATAAATGGCCACTCGTTGCATTAATTGCTATAGCTGTGTCAACAACAGGATGTAAGGATGATGAAGAGGAAGTAGAAGAGGTAAAGGTAACAACCGTTGCAGAAGATAAGGTTGATATTGATACAGATGTAGATGCAATAGCTGTTACAGTAGAAGACATGAAGTCTGTTGAGATGGTTCAAGTAATGGAAGATTTTGCTATGGATGATTCGGAAGATGCAGAATACTTCAGAGATACATTGTTTGCTAGTTTAGAGAATGTATTGGACGTAGAGTCTTTTGAAGATGCTAGTCCTTCTTTTGATTTTGCCTCCAATAAAGGAAAGTATACTTGGAATGCAACTTCGGAGTCTTGGAACGAATCAAACTCTAGTTCATTAATTTTTGAATTTCCTTCAGATCATAATCAAAATTCGAATAATGTTGTTTTAACGATTTCTAATTACACAGATGCTTTGGTTGATATTGATGGCGAGTCTATTCATATGCCGGTAACTGTTGATATCACTTTGGTAATTGATGGTGTTAAACAAGTAGAGTTTAACTTGAATGATTTGAATCTAGTAAGTAATAACTACGCACTTGATTTCGGATTATTCGTAAACCCTTATGTGTTTACTGCGGATGTGTCACAAAGTACAACAGCAGTCTCAACTTCATTTACTTTTAGCGATAATGGTAATAACAACTTTGCGTTGAACTTTGATGCTGTTGGCGACTTTGATATAGAAGGTGGTGATCTTGAAGTAGAGAGTTTCGTTGGAGATGTTAGTCATGAGGATATGAAGGTAACAGCAGATGTAGATGTTGTAGGTATTGATGCTCTTAATGACAATGGATCAGCTGCTGAGTACAATGCATTGTTTAGCATTGATATTTATCATAAAAATATAGATATAGCAGATGTTCTTTTAGAAGATGATGGTACGGATGTAGTACCAATGATTGTATACATAGATGGAACAAAAGAAGAATTAGAACCGAAATTGGAAGAGATTGAGGATAAATTAGAAGCAGCCTTTGCTGACTTCGACTAATGGAAATAATCTTAATAATTAAAAAGGGCTTTAAAAAGCCCTTTTTTTTTGCTAAACACTTGAATGGTTGGATCTTTAGATCAATTGGAGTGAACTTGCCAGAACTCGTTACAGACAACGGATCGAATGTGTAAATGGTCTGATAAGCAGGGTTTGTATTTTATTTATTTAAAAATTTAGGGTATTACCTTAATTAAAGGATAACATATACATAGTATATTTGTGCTATTATAACCCAATACAAGTTTACAGTTGAATCAAAGAATATTAATATTTCTGATAGTTGTTTGTGCCCAAGCAGGGTATTTTATATCCGATGCTAATGCGCAATCTCAAGTAGAGGTTAAATTTGGCTATGGACTGTCTGCTGTAAGAGAGTCTAAGCAAATAAGCAATTTTACAGGTAATTATGAAGCTGGTAATTCGATGATGTTGGCCTTGGGTTACGAGGCACGTCATGAACAGTTATTGAATGTTAAGTTTGGTTTACGGTATATTCAGAATAATTATAAAATTACTGGTATTTATTCTGAAGAACTTGGTAGTTCATATGTAACAGGTGATTTTACACTAAATACCTTAGATTTTTCAGTTTATCCTGAGTTTATTGTTTTGGATAAAGAGATTACTGTTGTAGCCGGAGCTGGTCCTTATTTTGGAACTATCCTTAATTCGAAAGTTAACGGAGAAATGTGGGATTCTACGGAAGTTTGGTATGTAGAATCAACATCTGGACCTATATCTGGTTCTGCTAGTAAATACTTCCTAACAAGAGATGTTGGTCTCGAACTTGTTACAGGTGGAGAATATGAATTTTCTGATGGAATTAAAGTTTTGCTAGAGGCCAATTTGAAATTGGGATTAGTTAATTTTTCGAATGCCCAGTTAACATATGGTTATTTGAAACCAGTTAATTTCTTTCTTCAAGTAGGAGTGGGGTATCATTTCAAGGATAAAAATATTCGTGAAATGATTATCGATCTTTTAACTTTCGATAGGTACAGGTAGTTATTTTAAACCTGACTTAATATGTAAATCCCTTTGAGGAAAAGGGATTTCTACTTTATTATCTCTGAATTTTTTATCAATTATAAAACGGATATCACTCTGGATTCGTTCTATTCGGAATATATTTTCACTCCAGAAGAATACTTCAAAATCTAACGACGAATCTCCAAAATCATTGAAACGAACTAAAGGAGTAGGTTTGTTGAGCACTTCAGGATGCTCCTCAATAGATTCAAGAAGTAATTGCTTTACCAAGCCTGTATCACTGCCGTACGCGACTCCCACTTTAATAGAAAATCGAGTTTGGTCTTCATTGTGACTCCAATTAATAACATTCTCAGAAAAGAATTTATGATTTGGGATGATCATAATAATATCATCTCTTGTAGTTATCGTTGTGGCCCTTAAACTAATTTTTAAAACCTTTCCAACGATGTCATCTACTTCAATTACATCGTCTACTTCTATGGTACCTTCAAATAATAGAAATATCCCAGAAATTATGTCATTAAAAAACGATTGCAGTCCAAAGCCAATTCCTATTCCTAATGCGGCTGAACCCGCTAGTATCCACGTGACACTTAGGCCTAAAGAATCAAAACAAGCTATTGTAGCTAGTATCCAAGATACATATTGTACGATTTTAAAAAGAGAGTGAGATCTACCAGTTTCCCAGTTATCTCTTTTCCAGTGGCGTTTAAACAGCTTATTAACGACCATAAGTAGAGCCCAGTTTACTACTATAATAAATAGTACTTGCGCTAAATTATGTATGGTTAAAGTGAATTCACCGATGGTAAAAAGGTGAAATTCTAAGATTTCGATTAAACTCATAGCCTATTCTGTTTTTGCAAAATAAAGCATTAAAGTAATGGATTTGATTTTACCGAGGGAAAGAAAATGTTACTTGTTAAGGAAGTTTGGTTTCATAACAAGCATTAGCCATGCCCAGTTATTGGTTTGACCTGTTCGTCCATCTCCTTCACTGTCAAGTATTCCTTTAAGAATACTCAAAGAACTAGTTGTGAAAAATTGTGAGTAGCCTACTTTTAAAGCAACTCCTTTAGATAGTTTAAAACTGGTGTAAATATCTAATTCAGAACCTAAATTGGCATTCATAGTTTTTGTGCCTGAAGTATCTCGTTGGTCAAGAATATCCGCGGCTGCGTAGAACATATGAAATGTAGCTCCAATAGAGCTTTTATCTTTATCATAAACTGCTTTGAAGTATATATTTGTTAGTCCTACACTGTTAATGTGATTATCTACATAAAAATAATCCATGAATCCATTGAATATGTGATTGGTTCCAAAATGGGGATTGAACGATTCATTCTTTAATGCATTTGTTGATTTTTGACTCGTCCCAGATTGACTTTCGTAACCAACAGTTCCGCTTAGATTATCCATTATCTTATAGCTGGCTTCAACTCCTATAAGTGCTGCCGATATTGAAGTCTTTGTCCAACCAGCAACCGAATTAATAGAAGTGTTGTTAACGGAAGATATACCTGAACCAAATTGATAATAGATATTGGAACTGATTTTCACTTTGTCTTTTGCGTAAGTTATTCGTGTACCAATAGTTTGATTATAGACATCTCTGTAAATCGTTTTAGAGTCATCAATAAAAAGGGATGCCTGTTGGCCTATGTTAAGCGCTAATATACTGATGCCAAATGCGGAAGAAAAATCTTTATGCATCCATACATATTGAAAAGCTTTATAGCTCTTAGGTATAGAATATATTGTGGTGTTTTTCTGTGGTTTGTTTTGGTTGTACGCTCCAGCAATATCAATTTTCAAAGTGCTATCAGATTTTATTTTAAAGATGAATGCATCGTGGCTTCTACCTTGTTGCGCCCAGCCCACATTACCGAATATTCTAGAATCATCTAAGATTATTTCCTGGCGTCCGAATTTTAGAGAGAGCTTTTTATGTATAAATGATTCTCCCCATGCTTCGTGAATAGAGGATAGCCCATCCGTTCTGTTAAGTTGACTGTGGCTTCCCCAAGTCCTAATGTCTTGCAATGATACCTTGGCTTGATATCCATCAGTTTTGTGGCCGAAATTTATTCTTGTCCGTTGGTCGATAAAGGCGGCATTTTGTTGTAATGAATCTGCAGGTGATTTTGTTCCGTGAATGTATTCGAACCGAGGTCTAATTTCTCCATCTATTGTAGATTGTGCCATTAATTGAGAGGCAGAGGCAAGGAGTATATATATAGATATAATGGGAATTAGAGTTTTCATGAACACATGTTTTATTGAAGATAGAATTATTCCAGGCTCTAACGAATGCTAATCGTGTCATTTTTCTACTTATAGAAAACATCCGTGCTCATATAACTGCCTCCATAGTTTGCAGCTCCAAGATACACTTGCTTAAGTGCTTCTAAGAATTGATCGTGGGTTAATTCCTTTAAAGGATGAATGTAAACAGACCAGAGGGTTTCATGAAAGAGCGCATATTTGATATCTAATGCTCTATCAAATTGGGCTTCAATCATTTTAGCATAATCCGCTCGTTTAATATCTTTTTTACTGATAACGGTAGTTAGAATTCTCATTCTGTTGTGCGTCTCGTCTGAGATAATCATTAGGATTCTGTCGTGAAATTTTAATTGCCAATAACCATCTTGACTTCCATAGAGTAACAGACCTTGCCGTTTGATGATTTCACCAAGCTTCTTATTATCCATTTCAAGAGGAACAGTAGTTGGCTTAATATTGTCATGAATAAAATTATCGTTTGAGCCAACACTATCAATTTCGCTTGAGTAGGAGAATTGGCTTAATAGGAGAGTTAAACCAATGGTAAATAATATACGCTCAGTTAGTTGAGTCAAGTTTTCCGGGGAGTTGATTTACTCCTTGTACGGACAATTAAGACACACGTTATCACAACATGAGCCTCTTCTTAAATGATACCAAGAGGAGAATACAAGAAGGCCCTCTTTATTAATTTCATAATCTATTCCTTCAATAGTTTTCTTTGCTGTTCCCAATGCTTTTATTTCTTCTTTCTTC
>JABSPR010000172.1 GCA_013214975.1 Flavobacteriales bacterium | reverse complement strand
GTTGCATTTCCACAATCACCAGCTACATCACATGTATAACTTCCTGCATCACCAGATACAATTCCAATAATCGCGTACGATGCAGATGTGGCTCCACTAATATCTTGACTATCCTTTTGCCATTGATACGTTAGGTTAGTCCCAGTAGCTGTAGTATTAAAAATCACATCCGTACCAGCGCATTGTGTTGCACTATTTGGATCGCCGGTAATGATGATCGCATCATCCAAAACTAGAACAGCAGAACCTGATGTTGCATTTCCACAATCACCAGCTACATCACATGTATAACTTCCTGCATCACCAGATACAATTCCAATAATCGCGTACGATGCAGATGTGGCTCCACTAATATCTTGACCATCTTTTTGCCACTGATAGGTTAAGTTTCCTCCAATTGCAGTAGTATTAAACGTTACATCCGTTCCATCGCATTGCGTTGCACTACTCGGATCTCCAGTAATAGTAGTCGCTGCATTTACGGCAAGTACTGCAGCAGCTGAAGAAGTAGTTCCGCAACCACTACTCACATCACAGGTATAACTTCCTGCATCCCCAACAACTAATCCTGTTATTGAATAAGATGTAGATGTAGCGCCGTTTATATCTTGACCATCTTTCTGCCATTGATAGGTTAAACCTCCGCCAGTTGCTGTAGTACTAAAAGTAATATCCGTACCTGCACATTGTGTTGCACCCATTGGCTGTCCGGTAATCAACATCCCACCCAAAGAAAGAGCCGCAAAGTCCGAAGACACTATTCCATTAGCGCCGCTCACCATACAGGAATAATTAGCGACATCATTCGCCGCTATTCCGTTAATACTATAGGAGGTTGCAACAGCTCCAACAATATCAACTTCATCCTTTTGCCATTGATAGGTTAAATTAGTACCAGTTGCAGTTATATTAAAAGTAACGTTAGCTCCCAAGCAGTCCGAAACACTACTTGGCTGACTTGAAACAGCAGTTTGAACATCGGCAACTTCGATAATTATATTAGGTGTCATCACCCCAAAGTTTCCAGCGCCACCGCATTTTTCCGTCATCCTCCACCTGAAGTCGTAATGCCCGGGTGTTAATGGAGCAGTAATATTAAACGAAAATGTTTTTTGTTGGCCAGTCGTGATAACATCTGCGTTATCTAAGTTAACCACAGTTAACCCCCATGTAGCGTTTCCAGCCGGATTCTCCGCACGTATTTTATGACATCCCGGCGTTTTCGTCCAATCCGTTAAACCATTATTCTCCATTATAATCGTAACTGGCAGAACTTCACCAGGTAACATTGTTGTTGGTGTAGTTTGCGAAACAAACGCAGCATCTAATGTGTTAAGCACATTATTTCCGCAATTTGCACCTACCATTCCTTGCCAATTCCCCAAAGGCCATGCAGCATCACACCAGTCTACTAAGCTTTGTAGAATTACTGGATCTACACATAATTCATCCAGCATAGGAATTAAAATGTAGAAGAAGTCTGCATGATATTGAGATGATCCTGAAAATACCAATCCATTGGTAAAAGCCACGTTTGCCGCCGAAGGTGTATAGGACTCTGGCTCCAGATCTGTCCATGAATTTAATGAACGTGGCCAAGTATTTAAGTCATGTTTGTTTACCTCGGTTACCCAATTCTCAATAATCGAATTATACATTTTTACACGTAATCCGGCATCATTGGAATTAAGCGATTCCATTGCTGTTTCATCCCCTTGGTCAGTACTAAACATCCACCATAAGTGAACGTAACGCATCCGCCATCCCAACTCGAAATCATTTGGCACAAAGGTGTTACTCCTGGATTGCCATAACTTCATTAAAGATGTAATGTATCGAAATCCTTCCGCTGGTCCACCCGTGTAAAGCATATCGTTAATATGAAGAAAGTGGTAACTCCAATCCATCGGTCCGCCTTTGTGTAGCTGCTCATATTCACCGGCCTGGATAGTCATTTGTAGTTGATACCATACGGAAGACATATACTTCCCTTCTCTTAGTGGCTGCCAATTAAAATTTAATGTATTGCTTGATGTGAAATGCGGTGCTACTTCAAAAACAGTTCTATCCGTTCCGGGCCATTGCCTTGTTCCTTCCACTGGGTCAAGTAAACCAACAGCAGGTTCCAAATGAGCCATGTATTCCAGATCATAGTCGTGCATAAATTCAAAGAACTTCACCACCATCCATTTAGAATAATTTGTTTTGGTAAATTCTAACCCATATTGGGCGTTACGATCGTCTACCGTTGTTCCCGTCAAAACACCCCAGTGATCCGTTCTAGCTCTAACTCCATATTCTCCCAAGTCAATCCAATCTTTAACCACTGCTTGAAAGTCATCTATGAGAGGAATTACATTGCCCGAAGAAATTAAGGTGGCAATATCCGAAGACCCCAAAGTAGAAATTACACTTTGGTATTCTGCCTCAGCGATTCCCGATTCAAAATAATTAGTTGGCCATAAATCTTTCGGATGAATCACTGGCAGCCACGACTTCCAATCTGGGAATTGCATTGCGATTGGTAATTCCGTTACATCTAGATATGAATCAAAATCCACAACTGCATCCACTTCCGCCTGACTTGTTCCATTTGGGAAGAGGTATGGTTCCATATCTGTATCGTTATCCAATACAGCATCTAAACCTGCACCAGCGGCCCATTCTTCAATCGGAGCACCATCCAACTCTGCACCTGGTTGATAAGGAGGATTCCAAGGTCTACCTGGCCTGCCTGTAGACAACGATCTAATATAAGAGGCTATCTCTTCAGCCTCCGTTTGGTTCAACCCATGAAACTTAGATCGCTCAATAATTGAAAGGTTAGAGTAACTGAAATACTCTAAGTCAAAACCAGATTTTACGTGGCAGTCCATGCATTTCGCATTCATGATAGTAGGGGTTCCCGGAAAAACAAGGTTAGCCGTTTCCCATAAAACTTGCCCGTTGGCAATAGCCGCAGCACCAGCAATAGGAGCAGTCCATGAATCTGGATCGTCGAAATAAAAATCGTTTGCAGGAATAAGGTTACTTCCACCTGCATCCAGAACATTAAATCTAACTACCCTATATCCCATAGAGAGACCATCGTGCTCGTTAAATCTAAAATCGATCGTGTTCGCTCCAGTAACAAAACCAGACATCGGAACAGAAAAACGAACCGTAGAAATTTCTCCTCCGATTCCACCAAAGGAGAGTTCAGGTTCTGCCATATTAACATTTGCATTCGTTATGGTAAACCATGGACCTCCATTTATTCGGATCGATGCCTTATCGTCGTAAGATAAATTATTTACCTGCATCCATACCTCTGTAGCTGCAGCTCCAGAGGTCAAGTTGAAAGTCCGTGGGACGACGGTATAATCTGATCCAATTACCTCTACCGGTAGTTGAATCGTTTGTGCACTAAGATTTAAAATGGAGAAAAGAGATATGCCTAGTATGGCGATAAGTATATATTTTTTCATCTGGATGTTAGTTGTTTTGTTCCTTTAAAAGTCGGAAAAAATCAGGACTTATCTTACAATAAACAACTAATAACGAGACTTGTATAAGATCTAGGTAAACAATAATTATTAGCTATCTATTAATTATACATCTATTATATTTAATAGTAATTACTATTAAATAACAATCAGACCATACGAGTTAAGAAACGTTCACAAAGTGCTCGATTAAATTTATCCACTACGCAAGAGCGTTTTATGATAAGGTGCCTTAATCAACCCTTATATTTCGTACTATTAACCTTCAATTGTAACCAAGACTCACTCCAAAGTAGCATAGCAATGAAAGAAATAGCAATCTTGGGATGGAGAAACTGGTGAAGCAGCTCACCGAATAAGTAACACTTGTTGTTAGGAACTAGTTCCTAACAACAACTTTTTGAATTAAGTCGCCCTGTTCCGTTTTTACTTTTGCAACATAAATCCCTCCAGCCTCTTTGGATAAGTCGAACCGATTTACGTTCCCAGTATCACTTACTACGCTCGCTCCTTCCATCGAAAATACCTCAACGCTCAATACTTTGTGATCAGAAATTATTGTAAATATGCCTGGACTTTCTTG
>JABSPR010000171.1 GCA_013214975.1 Flavobacteriales bacterium | reverse complement strand
TCGCAAGTTGCAATTGGTGATGATGGAAGTGATTATGCGGCTCAAATTTGTAATGATTTACAAATTACAACGGGAGGGGTTACCTATGGCGACTGGTATTTACCTTCAAAATACGAACTTAATTTATTATATGATCAAAGAACTGTGGTTGGCGGTTTTACTAGTAGCTTCTATTGGAGTTCTACGGAGTCCGATGGTTTCTTCAATGGTAGCAACTTTGCGTGGTGCCAGAGTTTCTTCAATGGTAACCAGACCAACTACGATAAGCTCGCCACAAATTCTGTTCGTGCAGTTAGGGCTTTTTAACTATTTATCCATTCATCTATTTAACAATTTATTACCGCGAAGCGGTCGATTTTATTTTTTTGGAGGGCAATCGCCCTCCATTTTTAAGCTCACTTACAGATGATTTATAGCTCAAAACAACTCCATTATGAGCTTAAAACAATATATTTGTGAGCTCAAAGAGTCAATATGTCAAAAAACAGAGAGACAGAAATTCTAAATTTTCTCAAAAAAGGTGAAGAATACTCTTCAAAAGAAATACATGAAGGTATTACCAGCACTATTAGTTATGCTACAGTTAAGAGAATTGTAACAGACTTAATTTCTGAAAATTTAATTACCAAAACTGGAAAAGGAAAAAGCACCAAATACACTATTGCACCTGCTTATAAAATTTTTGAGCCAATAAACGTAAGCGATTATTATAAAAAAGAAATTGATGAACGTAATATCATTCAAAAATTCAACCTTACATTAATCACAGAAACCTTAACTAAGGTCAGTTTGTTTACTAAAAGTGAGTTAAAGACATTATCTATTCTACAAAATCAATATCAAAAAAATATTTCAATATTAACAGATTTTGAATATAAAAAAGAACTCGAACGATTGGCAATTGATTTAAGTTGGAAATCCTCACAAATTGAAGGAAACACCTATTCTTTACTCGAAACAGAACAACTATTAAAAGAAAAACAAACAGCTTCTGGAAAAACAAAAGATGAAGCTACAATGTTATTGAATCATAAAGATGCTATCGATTTTATAATTGACACTCCTGAATACGTAGCTCCTTTATCTACTTCAAAAATTGAAGATATTCATAGCTTACTTATTAAAGAGTTAGCTGCTAATAGAAATATAAGGCAAAGAAAAGTTGGTATCTCAGGAACAAACTACCTGCCTCTTGATAATGAATTTCAAATAAAAGAAGCACTAACAAGTATGTGCGAATTAGTAAATAAAAAAGAAAACATTTTTGATAAAGCCTTACTGACTTTAATGTTAATTTCATACATACAACCCTTTATGGATGGAAACAAACGAACAGCACGTATTGTAAGTAATGCTATTTTAATGAATAACAAATACTGTCCATTATCATTTAGAACAGTAGATTCTATTGATTATAAAAAAGCTATGTTGATTTTTTATGAACAAAACAATTTAACTGCATTCAAGAAAATATTCATTACTCAATTCGAATTTGCAGTAAACACCTATTTTTAAAAGAGAAAACGTTGGGTAATCGAGTAGACGGCTCCGCCAGAACTAACTGACGGAGTGCGCCTCTCACACCACCAAGCGTACGCGAGCTTCGCTCCTTCCTTTCGATTAAATATCCACTGGATATTTGCCCTCAGGAACATACTTGGCGGTTCGATAATCATCTCAACAACTGCTCTTTACACCAGTTGAAGCTATTCTCTACTTTCATAAAGGGCTATAACTCTACTGGAAAACTATCCGTAACGTAAAAATTACTCCCAATTTAATTTCGAGAAGAATATCGTTCAGTCCTTCCCTACTTTATGTAGGTACTATGACCTCTGCTGACTTCTCCACTTTGCCAGCTCGTGACTGTGGAGATCTCCCCAGGTAATTGCATCTTCTTTCATTCGATCCCTGCCGCATCTACATAATTGACCTTTGGGTATTCTTTCGGGCTTTACAAAGATGTGCTTGCTTACCCGATCAACTATGCCTCTTATGCGGTTCCTGTTCGTCAGTACCGAAATTTGTAGTCGGTATTTGTTCCTTATTCAGTCACAAATAACTTCAGTCCTAACCTCACGGTTAGCAACCTTGCAGCTTACTAATGGTTCAAGGCGTTACCCCTGCCCATAAGGGACTTGCACCCTCTAGATGAATAATTTACCTTACGGTAAATTAAAGATGCCCATACTGGGCACACACAAAGTGTATAGCGCATAGCACCCTTCGGGTTGCTACGACACCATACACAGAACGTTGGGTGTCATTACAAAAAAAAGGAATTATGAAAAAAACAATTTTAACGTTAATCATTGGATTTATTGGTCTAAGTGCTTCAGCTCAGTTTGTTGCAAGAATGGAAGTCAAAGAAACTATTCCAGGTATTTGTGATAAAAATGAAGTTTATGCTCTATTCCCCTCTTTTGACGGAC
>JABSPR010000170.1 GCA_013214975.1 Flavobacteriales bacterium | reverse complement strand
ACACAAAATTTAAAAAAAGAGCAAGATAAATACGACGATCCCTTTGGTAGAATTCTAGAATTTGATCCGACAACAAACAAGATGTCGGCTTATTTGGAAGGTGGTTTTTTCAGTGACTCGTCTGGTGTATTTTCGAATCCAGATTGCAACACGTCGGTTACAATTGATAACAAAACGTACTTAGTAATTAGCGAAGATATCTATTGGTGCAGTAGAGGAAGAGTTAACAAAGAAGCAACCGCAAACGAATGGGTTTACAATGAAATATACTTCTTAGACATGAGCATCTCCAACCCCACTGTTAACGATCTAATTCGTTTTGCCGTAGCTCCTAGGGATTCGGAAACCACCGGAGTGATTTTCTTACCCAATGGCGATATGGTTGTCAATATCCAGCACCCGAGCCCAGACAACCCAGCTCCATTTAATAAATCGTGTACGGTATTGATTGAGGGGTTTACGAAGTAGTGCAAGAAAATACACGTTGCATTTCTTTTAATAGAAAACTGTCTTTCCATCAATCAACTACTGTGGATTCAATTTTGTTTCTACCATAAAACATAGGGAAATACATCAGTTCGGCTTTCGCAGGATTCATTGAATAAGTCCCAGAAAACCTTGGTTGAAGTGCTATTGTGAATACATATTCACGAGCTTCCATTCTTTCTAAATAAATATTCGTTTTATGCTTAAAGTATTCACGATGTGTTTCGTTGAATGATTTATTCTTTTCGTTGTTTCCATATGAACACCCGCCAGGTATTGGCACCTCAATATTTATATATTCCCCCTTCCGTTTAGCTATTACTCTAATTTTCAAATCTGTTAATTGACCGGCAATCAAGGTATCTAATTTCTTGCCGTCGGATTCAAACCATGTTTCTATCCTGAACATACTATCTACCTCATTAGGAGTCGTATTCCAAGACTGTTGATGTGTCGTCAAGTAAATTGGCCCTTCACCCGTCTTCTTAATTTTCATTTCACCAAAATCCGAAATCGTATTGCTGTACGGGAAATCTTCAATTATAGATTTATCTTGACCAATTATTTCGAGTGTAGCATGTTTAGAATTAGCACCATAATCTCTTATTAATCCTGGTAAAATGGTTTTAATAATCTGCGCTTTTTTAATTGTATTCTGCCATTCATAACCACCTTTCACCTCTAAAAAGTAATTTCTAATTAAGGGAAGGAAAGGGTGTAAACTATCCATACCTTCAATTAATTGATACGATAATAAAGTGACATCAGTAGAATTGCTATACCAGTTACATTTTTCTCCACCCCAATAATAGTTGCCCATATAAGTTTTTTTCACTCTAGACAAAACATTATTTAAAGAGTAGGTCAAATTATTGTCTTGTCTAATTTTTAAAATCATTAGCTTATTATAAGATGTTAATTCATTACCCTCAATCTTTTTCAAATAGTTTGCATAAGGAATATTTGCATTTAACTCGGATAGTGTTTGTAGAGTATATAAAAACTCATTTCCCTTTAATACTTTCAAATCCCAAGTCAAACGTTTTATGGCCAATTCTATATTTATCACTTTAAACCCAGCTTGTTCTGCACGACAAAGAGCTTTCAAGACATAAGATGACATCCATGGATTGCTGAGAGACAGTGACCACCAACCCCATCCTCCATTTTTATTTTGAGCAGCTTCAAGTTTTTTAATCAACCTTCTGATTTCATTATTGTCATTAAAACGCTTATTTAACTTTTTATAAATTTCTTTTTTAAGGAGATATCCAATCAATTTAGAGGCAGTCTGTTCCATACAATAAAAAGGATATTCCTCCAACTTTTTCAGTTCATCTAAAATTGGACTCAACGTGTTATTTACAGCATATAAAGTGACATTGCCTCTAGATTTATCAAAGCTCAAATTAATAACAGAGTCTTTTCTTAGGGAATAAAAAGCACCCTCCGTTTCCTTAACACCAATAGGTAATATGGGAATATGCCTTTCCTCGCCATCCCTAAAACTTTCTCCTCCTTTTATTGAGTAAGAGACTTCCATCGTGTCAGTCTGAAATGTTGCAATTTCAAAATATTCAATAATCGAATGTTCAACCGTCGTATCTATATTTGAAAGTACATCACCATTCAATAAAAAAGTAGAATTCACTTTCTCTACATTATCATTGTAGTTAGATATTTTACCTATTACCAATGCCTTATCGCCTTGAAGCATAAATCGGGGTGTAGCCAATTGGGCTTGCATCGGCAGATATGATTTAACTTGGGTCACTTGCATTCCAGAATTCTTCTTTTCATCCATTGCAAGAGCATATGACTTCCAACTCGTAATATTATCCGGAAATTTCACTTTAAAAGAAGCTTCACCCTTCGAATTCGTATATAGATTTGGTTGCCAATAACCAACATCATTAAAATTATTTCGATTTTTATATTTAGAATTAACACTAACGCCTCCCTGCATGGGTAACACTATTTTCTCAAAATCTTTATCGTTTTGCATCGCTAAATCAATTGAACTTTGGGGAAGATCTGCTAATCTCAACACTTTAATTCCATCAATGTAGTATACTGTGGCATCACCTCTAGCCCCTCGAATACTTTCTATCTCACCCTCACTGGCAACTACTCCACCCGCCAATAATGCCTGACTTTCCATTCCTCTTCCTGGCATTCTATGAAGATCCAATTCCTCTAATTGCTTATAAGAGGATCCCCCTTTATGGTCAATTAAATTCACTTCAAAAGCTACAACTTGCATTTCATCAAGGCTGATGCTTTCATTTGCCATCCTTAGATCAATTACATGAACGCCTTGAGTTAATTCAATATTTGGCACTATCAAAGGGAGATACCCAATGTACTTAGCAACTATATCATAAGTACCTGGTATTAATCCTTTTATTTTGAATACACCATCGAAATTTGTTGGTGAACCCGCAACTACCTTCCCGTTCTTCTGTACAGTTATATTAGCAAAAGGTATGGGTTCACCATTAACGTTAGTTAGAGTACCTGACAATTCTGGTTCGCCTGTACTTCTAAGTAATTGATAACTATATTTTCCAGCCATTTTATTGGTCGTGTAAGTCATACTGTTTAGGTCAAGAGCAGACTTAGCCAACTTTATATTTTCATTTCCAAATCGCAAAAAATTAATTCCTCTGGCTTTTACTTCAACCGAATCCAAAATATAGTAATTACCTTCTTCCTTAATAAGCATCATTTGATACCAACCTGGAGATAGTTTAGTAAACATCCTACTATAACCCCTATAAAATCTAGCTGTCGACGGATCTTCAATCTTACAAATTCGCATTAAATTAAAGGAAGAGTCTCCGGTATATTCAAATTGAAACGTTCCTGAACTATCCGAATGTGCATCATTTTCTCCTCTATAAAGAAAATCAAAGCGTGGAATAACTTTACGTTCTAATATTACTTTGGAAGTATCTACTACATCACCAATTTTTTGAGTATTACTTGGAGTATAATAAAACCGTTGATCTTTAAAATTTGTTTCGATTTCTGGAGAAATTGAATCAGCATAGACAATCAACTCCTCTCCTGGTTTAAAGAATATTTTTTTTGTAGGCATGCCCTCAACATCGAGATATACAAATCCTGGTTTAATAGGACCAACGGCGTATCTCCTTCCACTTCTCAAAACGGTTTTCACAGGGCTACCTTCTTGCCACAAGCACATTTTCTTGTTATAAATGTCTGCTCTAAAATATAACGTTGATCGATAAACTTTGTCCTTTTCAACTGTCGTTAAAGCCGCTGTAGTCCTAGTAATTTTTACTCTTTTGGGAATATTTCTCAGGTCCAATGAGAGGTCTAACTTCGCACCTTTCTTCAACACAACACCCTCTATTTCATATAGTTTAGCATCCGCTCTTAATGTTATTTTATGCTTCCCTTCTTCAATAATTAAGGAATAGTTTCTACCATAATTTAATCTGTTATAGTATACCAGTTTATCATCCACCAAAATCATGTCGATATAATGTTTATTTCCATTTCGATATAAATGTGGAGCGAACTGAGCGTTGGGAAGAATACGACTTGAATCATAGATAAGTGCCATTCCATCTTCAGGGTACATCAGCTGGAATAAAGGAATAGTATCCAAGCGAAACTCGGTAGACCAATCGTCCAAATTTCGTGTTCTATTATTTCTAGACACATTTGATATTCCGTGTGAATTAATGAAAGGTCTCCTCCATATTTTACCCAGTGCAGGAACACGTTTAATTTCGTCATTATCAAATTGACTATTGAAAGCTCCGGCTAAAACATTTACATTTTCAACAGGAATTCCCTCTTCGTCTTTTACAAGAACAGTAATGTCAACTTCTTGTCCAGGAAATACTCTATCAGGCTGCTGGATATCGACTTGTAATCCGTTCCTATAAACCGATAAATTATAATTCAAATTAACAGGTTCTCCGCCCCAGATATACGAACAAGCAATTGCATAATTATCTTCTATATCTGTTACCATATTATTCTCATATGCGACGGTTACACCTTGTTCCTCAATCGTGTTTCCATTCTTGTAAATGGTATAGCTTATCGGGATATTTCGCGGATTGATAAACTCAATCTTCATTCTACTATTATCTCTGTATCTATCGCATTCAAAAAGACTTCCCTGTTCATTTAGCAAAACTTCTTCCCTAACATCCCCCTTTATAAACACATAAGATGTAATATGCGTTTTCAACTTTTCCTTAAAGGGGAAAGCGATCATTCGGTCAGACAAGGTATCGCTATAGTATAGCTCTACCAATCTTCCTTTTACTGGAATATTTTCTGAGTTAACATAAAACATGGCTATGATAGAGTCTTTTTCTAGCTTCGAATTTATCCTTCCTGGAATCCCTATGTAATCAAACTTGAAAGATTCTTCGTGCGTTTCATTATTGCTATTATTAAAAACGGCCTCAACGGAAACGGCAATATTTGCGGTGGGCCAAATAGAATCAGGAACTGACACTCGCGTATCTCCCAAAGGGTCCAATTCTATTTTTTTCTCCCAAAGAGTTTTGGGAATAAAAACAGTATCCTGAAGAAACTCAATTGTGAAATCAGCAATTAATTTAAGTTCTACTCTACTGTCTAAAATATTCAGTCCATTTGCATCCGTTCCGCTAAGCTCCACAACGATAGGCTGTCCTTTACTATAGACTGTTTCTTCAACACTAGCTTCATAACTTGATTCATCCAATTGATAATCTTCCAAGATAAACTGTTCAGATATCAGAAGTTTTTTTGATTTGCCTTTAAAGAGGTCAACGTTATAAGATTTATTTATTCGTAATGTATCGCCAAGAATCGTTTCGTAAACATAAGCTCCAGGGGATTCAGGATTAATGAATACACCTTTTCTCTTACCATCAAAAGAACTATTCCTTGAATCATGTATGTAAACTCTAATGGGGGACGTTATTGCTTTACCATTTTTGTTAACCAAAAATGCTTTCCATTTCAAAGTATCACCCGGCAAATACATTGGCTTACTAAAGGCCAAATACCCATTTCCAATTGTTTTACTTCCATATGAATAAGAACCAAATCTTACATAGTAATAGGCATTGGACAAATGTCCCCAACTATATCGAATCGGGAAAGTAGCGATCCGAATTGGCGCTAATTGAATCACTTTCCTATAGGCTCTGAGAAGTTTAGAATTATTAACATTTCTATCAATTTTGTAGAAAGAAATATTTCCATCAACCTTTACTTGTAATAATCCATGCTTATTAGTTTTCTCTAATGTATATCGATTTGTTAATGAATTGAAAGGCACCTTGGTTCTATTGACGACCAACTCGGCGTCATTGATTACTTTATTTGTGCCCCTTTTAAATACGTAAATAGATAAGTCTCTATTGTTATTAAATATTTTAACTTCTATTTGGCTAGCAGAAAAATACTCTGCACTAACCCCCGCATTATTTCTATGAAAATCGGCTTGCACTAAGATATAATTACCTGCAGGAAGAAGTGATTTGTAATAGGAAGCGCTATCAGAAGGAAAGGAATCAACTTTGCTTTTCAAAAAACGTGAAGGAAAATGGTAGCCGTATTTTAAATCAAAAAACTTCTTTGCGTTTTTAGATTCTAGTTTATAAACGTTGACGTTATAACTGTTTTCTCTACTCCGTTCTAAAATTTGCCCATTTGAATTAAATGAAAAAATGACCAATAGAAAAAAGAGGAAAACGTACTTCATAAATTATTTTGTGTACTTAAAATAACCCGATTAATACTTTTTACCCTTAAATCGAATTCCCTAAAGCATTCCTAAACTCCTAATAAAAATCTCAATAACCGCTGTACAAAAGGGTAAAGACAAACTAAAAGAAATCAAATATCAAGAACGAGAAACAGAACCTTTTCAATAAAAAAACATTTTACAGTTAAGAATTCCTAAGAAAAAACTTACACTTATTACATCTCCTCCACTGCTCTTTTGGCTTCATTTATTGCTGCGTACATATAGGCTGTGGCTCCAGCATCCGAATTCGCAATGGTGATTCTTCCAAACTTCTTTCTGCCGATTTTTGCATTCTTATACATGTCTATATCGTAGAGATCTGCTCCTGAGTAAGCATATCCATGCGACCATCTATTCACAGTAATACTACTAATGTCTCTGTTCGCATCGAAATCCGTACCGGCAAGCATACCTCCAATATGCCCTTTAATCTCCGTCTCGAAATCGTTAAAAGTTTTAGCTAGTAATTTGTATCTCCCTTCTTTGAATTGCTCTCTCGGCGCCATCCCATAGGTATCGCTATTGGGCATCCAAATCATATTCATCAGTATTGGATCGTTAGGTGTTCGAGAGAACTTGTAGCCTCCCATGCTTACTGGAAAATCCAAGAAGGCCATATTGTGCAAATTACCAGGACTAATCGCCAAGCCTATATTTTTCTCTTTGAAAGCCCTCCAGTTT
>JABSPR010000169.1 GCA_013214975.1 Flavobacteriales bacterium | reverse complement strand
GTGCACTGAGCGATGGGAATGTAGATAGAAACGCTATTGTAATTAATTTAGGCGGAGGAGTAATTGGTGATATGGGAGGATTTGTTGCGTCCACATATAAGCGAGGAGTGGATTTTATCAATGTGCCCACAACGTTACTGTCTCAGGTAGATGCTTCTGTGGGAGGGAAATTGGGGATTGACTTTGATAGATTGAAGAATCAAATCGGAGTTTTTAGTAATCCACAAGGAGTTTTTGCAAGCACTGTTTTTTTGAAATCATTGCCATATGAGGAGTTGAGATCTGGTTATGCTGAAGTTATTAAACATGGATTGATCGCAGACGCTGATTATTGGGATTTTATTAAAAGAGAAGATCTGACTTCTATTGAAGATTGGGATGAAATTATTTTAAGATCAGTTCAGATAAAAAATAAAATTGTGCTTAAGGATCCTGAGGAGCGAAATGAAAGAAAATCATTAAATTTTGGCCATACAGTTGGGCATGCAATAGAAAGTACATTTCTTGGAATAAGAGGCAAACATTTGCTGCATGGTGAGGCAATAGCGATCGGTATGATATGTGAGGCTTTCTTATCTTGTAAAATGAGTAGTCTTTCTGAAGTGGAATTGAATGAAATCGTAGGTTATGTTTTAAGTATTTATGGTAAACCTTCAATTGATATAGAGGATCGAGAAGACTTTATTGGTTATTTGAAAAATGATAAGAAAAATCATTCCGGTGAATATCGATGCACTTTATTATCATCAATCGGTAAGTACATAGTGGGTGTGGTTGTTACAAACGATCATATCTTTGAAGCATTAGACTATTACTCGGGATTACAAAATAAAACCCTGAAAGAAAAAGAATGATTTATCGGATTTCAAAACCGGCAGATGGTGTAAATGGAGTTATTGAGCTTGCGTCCTCGAAAAGCGAGAGTAATCGGGTGCTCATTATTCAGGCGCTTTGCAAAGGAAATATAGAGATTGATAATCTTTCGACATCTGATGATACACAAACATTAAGTCGGTTATTATGTTGTGGCGATAATGAATTGAATGTTGGAGCTGCAGGAACTACAATGCGATTTCTAACGGCTTATTTGAGTATTGCACCGGGTTCAAAGATATTAACGGGGTCTGAAAGAATGCAAAAACGGCCAATCGGACTGTTAGTAGATGCGTTAAGGTCTTTGGGTGCAAAAATAGATTATTTAGGAGAACAAGGATATCCGCCATTGCAAATAGAAGGTAATCCTGGCTTGGGGAATAAAGTAGAGTTAGATGCTGGTGTAAGTAGTCAGTTTATTACGGCTCTTTTATTAATTGCGCCAAGTCTTCCTGGTGGGTTGAAAATAAATTTCAAAGGAGAAATCATTTCTCGGCCTTATATAAATATGACATTGAATATTATGAAGCATTTTGGTGCTTCTTGTTCATGGAAAGGGAATTCGGTACTTGTAAAGCATAAAGCATATAAAGCAAAGAAATATACAGTTGAAGCCGATTGGTCTGCAGCTTCTTATTGGTATGAGATGGTTTCGTTGGCTGAAACGGCAGATATTAAACTAAAAGGATTCAAGGAGAAAAGTCTGCAGGGCGACTCGATGGTGAGAGATATCTTTAGCGGACTAGGTGTAAATACTACATATTCCAAGGGGGCCATTCATTTACTTAAGACAAAAAGTCTTTTTATTAATTTAGGATTTGATTTTATTGACTGTCCAGATATTGCGCAGACTGTTGCGGCCGTGGTTGCATCTCTTGGAGTAAGAAGTAGGTTTGTGGGGCTGAAAAGTTTGATAATAAAAGAGACTGATCGCATAAAAGCCCTTAAGACCGAGTTAGGTAAATATGGAATCGAGGTGGTTGATCAGGAAGGTGGGATTATTGAAATAGAGCCTCAGGAAATGATTGCTGATAAAGATGCTGTAGTTAAAACTTACGAAGATCATCGAATAGCGATGTCTATGGCTCCGCTAGCATTAAGTCTTGATTATATTGATATAGAAGATCCTGGAGTGGTATCTAAATCGTATCCTGAATACTGGGATGATTTGAGGACAGTGGGTTTTGTAGTAGAGGAAAAATAGCCAAGCAAACCATAGAAGCTATGGAATGCATCGGCAATTATATTTTATAATAAAATAACGTAATCCTTTACGATTTTCGATTTCATATCCCATACGCCATTAAAACCACGTGGAATTACAAAACTATCTCCCGCCTTATGAGTGGTTACTGTTCCGTCTTCATCCGTAATTACAAGTTCTCCTTCTTTTATAAAGCAGTACTCTTCCATATCGTAATTAGTTAACTGTAGAATACCCGCAGTACATTCCCACGACCCAGCGATAAATTTGCCTGATTTGTCTGTGTATAGGTTGTTATCTGCTTCAGCTGGTTCTCCGCTTGTGGCATGCTGATTGTTGTCTTTTTCGATTTTTACATGACCAGAGAAAGTGGGTACTCGATCAAACGATGTGATTTTTTTTGTCATAATAAATTGTAAAATTTTTGATAAAGTAAATATGCTAATAATTAGCTAAACAAAGAAGCTAGGGTTCTTTTGTAATTAATTATAGTGAAAATAGAATGGTGCTAAAACGCATAAATTGCAGTATAATACCTTCTAGTAAGCGCTAATTCTGCGTTAATTGCAATATAAATGCAGTTAATGCATATTTATTGCAGGAGATTAATAATAAGTATTGTCACTATTGTTACTGATAATATGGCGAAGGCGAGTAGTCGCCTGATAATCTTTAGAACACTATTCATTAATTGTTTATGTAGAGTTTGTTGTAGTACCCCAATATGTAGTAATATCCTAATAGGAGTTTTGGTTATTGATAAAAATTACCAGTTATGGGTCGTTATTGCATTTAAATGCAAGATAAATGGCGTTTTGTGTGTGGTTATGTTTTAGAATGTAAGTTTTACAAGAAATTTGATATTTGATTTTTTATTTCCGCTTATGAGATTTAACCCAGATCCTATTTCATCTCTATCATGGTACTTAGTTTCGCTAAATTTTAGCCACGCACTTATCTTTCGATTGACTTTATACTTCATTAATATATAATGTCTACTCCCTGTGTAATAGTTGCTTGAAATGGAAAAGGAGTGAGGTAAGTCGTTTTCGTAGGTGTACATTCTAGAATTGTAATTATCGGTGTCGAAAAGCGAATAGCGTAGGGTAATTGAAAATGGATTTCCCATTTTCTTATAAACTAAGTCTTGATACATAATGAACCCGTTATCTTTTGAATTACTTAGGACAACTTGCTTGAATTCTACTCGGCTCTTAGAATGTATTGATTTGGTTATTTGTGAGTTTATCTGAAAGCGGAAGTTGTTTGTTGTAGTCTCCACAAGCATTTTAATTGGACTTTCTAATAACGAATTGTTAGTTAAATTTCTTTTCAAAATAAGTCTGAGTTGAATTAGAAGGTTGTTCTTGATCTTCTTATTTACTTGACAAGAAAGCTCATTTCCATAAGATGGTCCAGTCGTTTGGTATTTGAGCCACTCTGAATTAAAAATATCGACGTATCCATTTATCGAAGTTTTGTTTTTTAATCTCGTTTCAAATCCGATAAGAATTCCTGTTTCGTTATTGTTTTTTGAGTTTTCTCCTATCGCATTCGAGAAGTTGTTTTGATAGGCAACCCCGTAATTTCTGTAAAGAAGTATTATTGATGAGCTTTTGTTTAGGCTTACAATTGTTGATAAGAGTAACGCTTTCCCTTTATTAATACTTCTGGAGTATTCACCGAACAGAACAACATTTTTGAACGCGTAATCAAAATCTAATCCGGCAACATTATTTGATGAATCGTTTATCTCGAATTGATTATAGGGTTGGGTCTTTTTATTATAGGTTCCATAATGTAATGTGTTAACGAACGACGCTCCAAAATGTAACCGTTGGAATTCATAAGAAGCATAAGTTCCCAGTATTTCTTCCATTAATATTTTTCTTTTTTTTAGTTCTGATGGAGTTCTATGTAAACCGCCTTGTGCAAGGGAAGAGAATGTGATATTTTGAATACTGTCCTGTTCAATTATATTTGCGTCTGTTTTTTTTCGTGAGTAAAATGGTGTGATATAAAACTTCTTGTAGTTTAGTGTTAGTGCCGTTCCTCTTAAAAATCTGTTTTCATTAGTGCTTCTGTATGGAAGTATCTTTCTTCCGTTCTTTTTAATGTTTAGTATTCCTGCTGATTTACCAAGTGAAAAATCTGACCATAAATTTAAACCTTGGCCAATTTCAATTTTGAAATCACCGAGAATAAATTGATCTAGTATTCCTAAGTCATCGATGAAAAGATGTCCGGATAGAAAGTCGAATCCCGGTTTATTATTTTGGAAATTCATCTTTTCTCCTGCGTCTTTTTCTGTTGTAATGCCTGCAGTAAGGCTCTTTGTTCTGTATTGGTATTTGAAGTAATATCTGTATTGATCTCCGATAAAGTTATCTCCTTTGAATCCTTCTTTTTTTTGAAGAATCCGATCGGTACGAAAAAGAATTAATTGCTCCGGTTTTGTGAAAAATGACTGAGAGCTATGTTTGAATGCTACTTCGTTATTGTCGATGTAAACTGCTTGGGTTAGTTTGTCTATTGTCGATTTAGAGAATCCCGTTATTGTTTGCAATTCCGATAAATGAATCAGTTTACCGTTTCTTTTTATATGCTCAAAGAAGTTTGTAAGCTGCTTGGGTGAAAGAATTTTTAAATAGGATATTTCATTATATGTGGCGTGGTTTAAATTAATGGTTTTTTTTTTAATTGTATTATATTCTTTAAATAGAGTTGATTGAATTGCAGAATATTCTTCTGTAAGTATTTGAGAATTGATGTAGTCTGGCAAGGAATCATTTTGGCTCTTACTTGGTAAGATGTAAGCAAATAGGCAAACGCATATTAAAAAACTATAATTCATATAGAAGGGAAACACCAGGTGATGAACCAAGCGTTTGATGTCGAGTAAATGAAAGATCTGTTCGTATGTGATCTATGAGTATACCTAGTCCCATAGAAAGAAGTATTGGATTTGAAGATAGTCCTATGTCGATTCTAATCGACTTATTTGGCTCATAGCTTAATCCTGATTTTATATTTACAGTTGATGTAAATTCCTTTTCAATTTCAAAGTAGCTGATAGTTTTATATGCTGATTTGTAAGAGGCTCCTATCCTTAAAGCCGGTTTCGTGAATGAGTTTGTTCTACTCATATCTCTAATTTGGATTCCTATTTTAAGTTCTTCTGAAGCTTTTATTATTATTCCTAAGCCCACGGAAAGCTCTGTTGCATTATGATTATCCGATGAGAACTTGGTTGTGTAGTAGTTTAAGCGAATTCCTGAATCTAGATTCTTTAATAATTTCTTTGAAACAGATAGCGAGTAATAATTTCTTTTATAAATATTGTATCCAAACAAGGCATTATTAATTCCGATTGTCCCCAATTTAGTTGGAACGGCAATTGCCAAAAAATATTTGGAAAGCCCTGGAAGAAGAAAATTGTTATTTATTGAAATGCCCAATGAGGTGCTTTGAAGGTTAGTCAAGCCAGATTGGTTGCTTGCTATAGCCCAGAAGTCGGTGAGTGCCACGGAAGCATCTCCGATGCTAGTTGATCTTGAATTTTTCGATAAATTATAATCTTGTGCATGCAATGAGCAGCATGTGATAATGAGTTTGACGATAATAATGAGAGGCTTTTGTTTCAACGAGGAGAAGGGGAGAGTTAGCTTGAAGTTGAAATCATTTTGAATAGATGATAAGCTTTACCAATTAGGTCCCTGACTAGACAGGAGATGAGACGAGGTGAAATGAGAATTGTCATCAACAACCTAATTGGTAAATATTATCGATAGCGAATTAATAAGTTATTGGAATGCTAAAATTGGGTATTGAACTTCGGACTTTGCATGTGTATTATAAAATCGATAATTGTAAAGTGGAATTTATATAGTTAGTTAAAAATTAACGACTTGTATTTATTCTACTTAAAATAGAGTGTGAAATTGGATGTAAGATTACTCACCTGGATTGTGATTTAGTTAAGGCATCGTTAAATAATCATGATATTCAAACTACGTAAGAATACATAGGTTGAGCTTCGTTGGGTAAATCAAATTGAAATTAACAAAAACAGTACGTGTCGATTAGCTATTCTGCATGTACTGGAAAGCGAGAATGGTTTGTGTTCTATAAAGTCTTTATCGACTCCATAACTTTCAATTTTAAGTCTTCTTTATATTCTGTGATCTTGTTTGATACTTCTTCATTGGAACTGCCGATTATTTGAGCAGAAAGAATGCCTGCATTTTTGGCTCCATTTAAAGCAACGGTTGCTACAGGAACTCCACCAGGCATTTGTAAAATTGATAAAACAGAATCCCATCCATCTATAGAATTACTGGATTTAATAGGGACTCCTATTACAGGAAGTGGAGTAATCGAGGCTACCATTCCAGGTAAGTGAGCCGCACCTCCAGCTCCAGCGATAATAACTTTTAGTCCTTTTGATTTAGCTTTCTTGGCATAGTCGAACATTCTTTCCGGAGTTCGATGTGCTGAAACCACAGTTAATTCATATTCAATTCCAAACTGATATAATATATCGGCGGCTTCTTGCATGATATTTAAATCCGACTTGCTACCCATTATTATTCCTACTTGTGGATTTTTCATGCTTTAACTTTTAACGTTGATTTTACAAATAAAGCTTTTTTCTTGGTTTCTTCTAAGTCATTACCAATAATGGTAACGTGGCCCATTTTTCTAAAGGCCTTGGTCGATGTTTTTCCATATAGATGAATATTTACTCCTTCTATATCTAAAACTTCATCCAAGCCCTCATAAATAGCATCTCCCTCAAAACCTTCTTCCCCAAGAATGTTGATCATTACTGCTTTCGCGATATCTTTTGTTGATCCCAATGGCATGTTTAGAATGGAGCGCAAATGCTGTTCGTATTGAGAGGTGATATTTGCTTCTATAGAATGGTGACCACTATTATGTGGTCTTGGGGCAATTTCGTTAACCAGAATTTCTCCGTTTTTCAACACGAACATTTCGATGGCCAATAATCCAATCATATCAAGTTTCTCGATGATGTCTTTTGCAATACGAATCGCTTCGGTTTTAACGGTATCATTAATATCCGCAGGAGAATATAAGAATTCAACCAAGTTGGCTTCAGGATTAAATTCCATCTCAACAGGGTTATAATTCAAAACTTGACCATTTGGGTTTCGAGCAACAATCACGGCTATTTCTTTCTCGAAATCTACCATGTCTTCAAGAAGGCTTGGGGCGGCAAATCCTTTGGAAATGTCTTCTGTTGTTCGTAGAATGTTAACTCCTTTGCCATCATACCCGAATTTTCGAAGCTTCTGAACTTTAGGGAATGTGGAAGAATAAATAGATAAGTCGGTTCCGGCGTCTAAAAGTTTGAAATCGGAAGTTGGAATATTATTGTCTTTATAAAACTGTTTTTGCAATCCTTTGTCTTGAACTATTCGAAGAACTTTTGTTTGTGGGTACACGATTTTCCCCTCTCGCTCTAGCTTTTCTAAAGCATCTAAATTTACATTTTCTATTTCGATGGTAAGAACATCAACCGTCTGACCGAAGTTATATACATCGTTAAAATCCATTAAGCTTCCTGAGGTAAATTCATTACAAATATCTCCACATGGACAGCTTTTTGAACTGTCAAGAATAGAAACATGGATGTTGTAGTTGATTGCCTCTTGAATTAGCATTCGCCCCAACTGTCCACCGCCAAGAACACCTAATTTAAAGTTGTTGTAAAATGTATGAATCATGTTACAAAGATAATTATTTACCAAGTATAGCGTAACTTTGAGGCAAAGACTATGAAGGAGGTAATAGAGTTAGGAGACAAGCGATTTAAGAAGACAATTCCGAATGAAATAATAAAGGAATCAATTGCCAGAATTGCTCAGGATTTAAATTCTGATTTAAAGGGTAAAAACGTTCACTTTATTGCGGTATTGAATGGCGCCTTTATGTTTGCTAGTGAGCTGATGCAACAATTGAATCTTGAATGTACAATATCTTTTATACGATTAAAGTCGTATGATGGTACCCATTCAAACAAGTCGCCAAAAGAGATGCTGGGTTTAGATGTGGATATTAAAAATAAAGAAGTTGTGGTTTTGGAAGATATCGTAGATTCTGGAACTACCATAGAAAAGATTGTAACAGAATTAAATAAAGAACCTTCATGTAATGTTAAGGTTGCTAGCCTTTTCTTTAAACCAGAAGTATATAATAAAGAAATTAATATCGACTATATAGGTGTTGAGATTCCGGATGATTTTATTGTTGGTTTTGGCATGGATTACAGAGAATTAGGGCGAAATTTAAAAGATATTTATACCATTAAATTAAATTAATAATGCTGAATATAATACTATTTGGACCTCCAGGAGCTGGTAAAGGAACGCAGTCAATTAAGTTGATTGAAAAGTACGGCTTAGTACATCTTTCAACAGGTGATATTTTTAGAGCAAATATTAAAGGAGGAACAGAACTCGGTAATTTGGCGAAGAGTTACACCGATAAAGGACAGTTAGTTCCGGATGATGTTACGATTAAAATGCTGGAATCAGAAGTTAATAAACACGATAATCCCAAGGGATTTATTTTCGATGGTTTTCCTAGAACAACAGACCAGGCGGTTGCATTAGATGAATTTCTTTCTGGTAGAGATTCTCATATTTCGGGATTAGTTGGCTTGGTTGTTCCTGATGATGAATTAAGAGTAAGACTGAAAAAAAGAGCCGAGGATTCTGGAAGAAAGGATGATGCAGACCCGGAGGTAATCAATAACAGAATTACAATTTATAAAAGTGAAACAGAACCTGTGATTGGTCACTATGAGACGTTAAATAAATATTCGTCGGTTGATGGCGTGGGTGAAATTGAAGATATCTTTAATCTTCTTACCGAAGCAATTGATTCACTTTAGTCTTTGAGTTAACGAAAATGGCTGGTTCAAATTTTATAGATTACGTTAAAATCTGTTGTCGATCTGGTAAAGGCGGATCTGGTTCTGCACATCTAAGGAGAGATAAACTAACTGCGAAAGGTGGACCGGATGGTGGAGATGGAGGTCGAGGAGGTCACATTATTCTACGTGGTAACAAACAATTCTGGACATTAATTCACTTAAAGTACAGAAAACATGTTATCGGTACAGACGGTGTAAACGGTGCAAAAAGCAGATTAACTGGAGCTGAAGGAAGAGATGAAATCTTAGATGTACCCCTTGGTACAGTTATTCGAAACCCAGAAACAAAGGAAATTGAATTTGAGATAACGCAAGAAGGAGAAACATATATTGTTGCAAAAGGCGGAAGAGGGGGGAAAGGGAATTATAATTTTAAATCGCCAACAAATCAGACACCACGATATGCTCAGCCAGGTGAGGATGGAGTCGAAGAATGGAAAATTCTGGAGCTTAAATTACTAGCGGATGTTGGCTTGGTAGGAATGCCGAATGCAGGTAAGTCTACTTTACTTTCAGTGGTATCTGCCGCAAAACCAGAAATAGCTGACTATCCTTTTACAACTTTGGTTCCTAATCTAGGAATTGTTGCTTACCGGGATGAAAAGTCTTTTGTAATGGCCGATATACCTGGTATAATTGAGGGCGCAAGTGAAGGAAAAGGAATAGGAACAAGGTTTCTTAGACATATTGAGCGTAACGCCACTTTGCTTTTCATGATTCCAGCCGATTCACCGGATATAATAAAAGAGTATGATATCTTACTAAATGAGTTGAAATTGTATAACTCTGAACTTCTGGATAAGAATAGGATTTTGGCTATTACAAAATCAGATATGTTAGATGAAGAACTAATGGATGAGATGAAATTAGAGCTGCCAGATATTGAATATATTTTTATCTCATCTATTCAGCATCAAGGAATAACTGCTCTCAAAGATAAATTGTGGTCCAACTTGAGTCATGAGTAAATTGCTTTTTTAATGGAGCAAATAGTAAATTTCGATAAAGAACTATTCCTGTATTTAAACGGAATAAACAGTAATTCTTGGGATATTATCATGTATTGGATATCCTATAAGTGGACATGGATACCCTTATACGCTTATCTGATTTATTTTCTTGTTGTAAAAAGAATACCGCATATATGGATTTTATTGGGATGTATTGTTGGGCTTATTGCATCTAGTGATTTGATTTCCGTTCATCTTTTTAAAAATGTTTTTCAAAGGTATAGACCATGTCATAATGAAATAATAGGAGGGATGGTCCATTTGGTCGAGGATCATTGTGGAGGGCTTTATGGTTTTGTATCTTCTCATGCAAGTACATCATTTTCCATTGCTGTATTCATAGAAAAATTTCTTCCAAATAAAATTGCGAAGTATGCTATTCTTATTTGGGCTGGGATTGTTGCCTATTCAAGAGTTTATTTAGGCGTTCATTATCCACTTGATATTGTATGTGGAATAATATTAGGAATAGGAATTGCTAATCTCTGGCATAGGATATATTATTATTTTAGTACTCAATTATCTGAAGTATCGAAATGAATTTATTAGCGATTTTTATTGGAGGAGGCTTAGGAAGCCTATTACGTTTTGGGATTTCTAAGTATGTAATTAGCAATTACAGCACATCTTTGCCAATAGCTACTTTAGCCTCGAATATTCTTAGTTGCTTGGTGTTAGCAAGTATGTTGGCATTCTTTAGCGATAAATTAAGTACGTCTTTATGGCTTAGGTATTTAATTGTAATAGGATTTTGTGGCGGATTTAGTACGTTTTCGACATTTAGCTTAGAAACGTTTGAGCTATTGCGTTCGGGGAATACGGCTTATGCCATCGGGAACGTGTTTGTAAGCGTAATAGCGTGTGTATCTCTGATTTATGTAATATCTAAGACCTCTCTATTGACGAGCTGAAATGTTTTTCGAAAAGGGTATTCATGTTTTCTTCAGATACAGGTTTAGCAATACATTCTTTAACATTCGGATTTGACATCGCCTTATCTAAATCTGATTCTAATAGAGATGTAGTAACCATTAAGATTACAACCTTGGCCTTTTTATTTTTCTCGATTGATTGGTACTCTTCTAAAAATTGAAACCCATCCATCACAGGCATGTTAACATCCAACAATATAATGTCTGGTGCAGTCTTTTGTTCCTTTAAATAGGTTAGGCCTATTTCTCCATTACTTGCATACCCAATATGGCCAACCTGATCCATTTTTTTTAGTAGTCGAGACATAATGAACCTTGTTGTTTCATCGTCTTCGATTAATAAAATATTTTTCATAATGGGATATTGTGT
>JABSPR010000168.1 GCA_013214975.1 Flavobacteriales bacterium | reverse complement strand
GGATCTGGCCCAATAAAGATTATTCCATTTTCAATACATTTTCTAGCGAACTCACTATTCTCTGATAAGAATCCATATCCAGGATGGATGGCATCCACACCTGCTTCAAGTGCAACATGAATCAACTCATCAATATCCAAATATGGTTTAAGGGGCTGATCGTCTCGTCCGATTTGATACGATTCATCACACTTATAACGGTGCATTGAGTATCTATCTTCGTGTGTATAAACGCCAACCGTTCTCACACCTATTTCAACACATGCACGAAATATCCTAATTGCAATTTCGCCTCTATTGGCAACTAGAACACTATTAATTTTCATTCGTTTTGCTCGTCTCGACTGCTTCATCTTTACGCTGAAATTTTATTTTAAATATTTACTGATAATATATTTTCGATTAATAGCTTTTAACTCAAGCTACATCGATATTTCCTTCTATTTTCCCTTCCCAAAGAAAATCCTGCAAATATAAGTCAAATCGATAAAATCAAAACTTTAAAAATGCGAATAAATCAACCTTTCTATTTTTTACAGTTAAGCTCGGTTTTTACCCCTCTAATTGGTACAATTTTTTATTTTTGTTAGCATTACTACTCTATAAGCAAAGAACGATTATGAGAAATACCATACTAGCAATCATTACCTTAGGAATTATCTTATCCGGATGTTCCAATTCGCAAGACAAAACCGCAAATTCTATAACCCCTGCAAGAGGAGGTGTTAATTACGGTGGAGTATTTCGATTTAATTTAAAAAATGATTACAGAAGCCTCTTTCCTCATTCCATTGTTGAATCTTCTGCATGGTATATTAACGATCAAATTTACGAAGGCTTAGTAGATGTTGACCCAGCTTCACTGGCAGTAAAACCTCATCTAGCAGAAAGCTGGAGCTTCGATGAAGCTAAAAATGCATATACATTCAAAATAAGAAAAGGTGTTTATTTCAGAAACGATTCTTGTTTTGAAGGCGGAAAAGGAAGAGAACTTAATGCAAATGATGTTAAATATTGTTTCGACTTATTATGTACTGCTAATCCAACCAATTTAGGTTTTTCATATACGCTCGCAGATATCGTTATAGGAGCAAACGAGCATTATAGACAGAGTGCAATGGGTAATCTTATTGAAGGCGGTGTTTCCGGAATTACTGTTGAAGATGACTTTACAATAAAAGTTAAACTTAAAAACCCACATCCTGATTTCTTAAAGATACTTTCTACTTCGTTTTGCTGGATCTTCCCTAAAGAAGCGTACGAGAAATATGGACTAGAAATGAATAATAGGGCTATTGGGACCGGACCTTTTTACATCGCATCTTCAGAAAAAGGCAACCATGTTCAATTAAAAAGAAATGAAAATTATTGGAAAATAGATGAACATGGAAATCAACTTCCTTATTTAGATGGCATCTTAATTAGTTTCATGTCGGATAAACGAGTAGAACTTTTAGAATTTAAAAAAGGAAATCTCGATATGGTTTCAAATCTACCCGTTGCATTTATCAATAACTTTTTCGGAGAGTTCAACATAGACACTAGTATAACGTCCGGATATCAAGTGCACATTCAACCTGGGTTAAACACCTCTTTCTTGGCTTTCAATCAAAACAATGTCGATAATATTTTTCAAGATAAAAATGT
>JABSPR010000167.1 GCA_013214975.1 Flavobacteriales bacterium | reverse complement strand
GGGCCTCAGCCGGGTAAAATTGCCGAGTCAATAGGAAAATCATCCACTGAAGAACTTGCTATTATGTTAGACGCTTTCGAGCCTTTGGTTCCTACTCTGCATGTAAAGAATACTTTAGACCGTAATTACCCACAATCATGGATGATATGAATTATGCTTAACATACCTTCATTTGTTAAAAATTTAACTCCTTATAGGACGAGCGCAACTATTTATTCTCTCAAGTCTAGTGACCTTGCTATACCCAAAATTAATTTGGGTTCCAATGAAAACCCCTTGGGTCCTTCGCCCCTTGCAGTGAATGCCTTGCATCAAGATTTAGGTGGTATTAATCGTTATAGTGACCCTTTAGCAACTGAGTTGGTAAATACAATTGCTAATGTTTATTCAATAAAAAGAAAGCATATTGTATGTGGTCATGGCACGGATTCCCTTTTAGCTTACATTATACAGGCTTTTACCAAAGAAAAAGATGAGGTATTAACTAGTGAAGGTACATTTATGGGGTGGTATGTTAGTGTTCAAAAGCTTGGTCGAATATTAATTAAAGTTCCTATGAAAAACTATGCCTACGATTTAAAAAAAATTGTGTCACGAATAACATCTAAAACAAAATTAATTTATATAGCGAACCCCAATAACCCTACGGGGAGTTTGCTTTCTGTTTCTGATATTGTCATGCTGATGAATAGTATACCATCATCTATCTTAGTCGTATTGGATGAAGCCTATACCACCTATGTGGAATCACAAGTTGATTATCCCAATGGGCTTTGTTTTGATTATCCTAATATGGTGGTAACACGTACTTTATCAAAAGCTTATGGGTTGGCAGGCTTAAGGGTGGGTTTTGCGGTAGGCTCTGAACATGTTATTGAGACGTTGTATAATATTAAATTACCATTTGAACCAGGTTTTTTACCACAAAAGGCCGCAGTGGCCGCATTAAAAGATGTTGCCTTCCTTAAGGAAACAGTAAGAGTAAATGCCATTTCGTTGCAAATCTTGTCGAAAGGGCTTTGTGAATTTAAGATAAAGGTTCTTGATACATCGGCTAATTTTATCACTGCCATATTTGACAATGGCGATCAGGCCATTAAATTTACAAAAAGATGTTATGATAATGGATTAGTGGTAAGGTCTTTAGTGGCTTTTGGTATTCCAGAAGGAGTGAGGATATCTTCTGGCACTATTAAAGATTCTCACTGTGCAGTGCAAATTATTAATAAAGTTATTTTTGATTTACAACAATAATACGGATACAATGAAACTCTTTAGTTATCAAACAGATGAATTTCCAGAGCGTTTAGGAATAATGATTAACCATGATTTATATGATATGGGACAATTAGGTAGTTGTGTGCAAGAAAAATTTCCAGATACCATGATGAAATTCTTAAATAGTGAGGGGAAAATTAATCATAAAATCCAAATGTTAATTGAAAACGGTCTAGATCAATCCTTGATGCCTTTAGATCGACCGTCTTTAAAATTTTTAGCACCTGTGCCACATCCTCCAAGTT
>JABSPR010000166.1 GCA_013214975.1 Flavobacteriales bacterium | reverse complement strand
TTTCAATTTGGTTAAGGTATCTAATCGAGTTGGCTTACTTAATGGGCCTAGCGAATTTAAATATGAATTTGTATAATCAGGACTGTAAATATCGAAATCCCCAGCATGATCACGAAAACTTTTAAGAGGCTGCCCCAATCTTAACACCCCTAATTCTCTACTTCGTTTTACCAGTTCAATGTCAATTTCTAGCGGAAATATTTCTTCCGTCTCACCCGATTGATGAATAATCCTCCCATCAGGTCCACATACAATAGAATGACCATTCCCTCCTGAATCCAAACCATTTACATCAATAAAATAACATTGATTTACTGTTGCCATTGTTCTTACAATTGACAATTCTATATCTCTATCAATTGTGCCTGTCATGGTTGGATGAAGAATAACTTCAGCTCCGTTAACAGCCATGGTTCTAATCGTTTCAGGAAACCACATATCATAACATATAGACACACCAAATCTGCTAACACCTGGCACGTCAAAAACACAGAATTCCTGCCCTGGAGTTACTCCAACTTCGTATGGGTAGAAAGGAAACATCTTTCGGTACCGTGTAACTACTTCTCCCTGCGGATTAATTACAGTTGCTGTATTGTAAATTTTATCATCTTTTTTTTCGAAGATTGAGCCCGGAAGCAACCATATTCCGTGTTTCGCCGCCATGTTTTGCATTTCTTGTTCAAAATTCCCAGGAATTTTTTGGGCAGCATACGTCAAAGGACCATAAGCACACAACTCACTAAAAACAACCATTTCAATCCAAGGATAAAGATTCAAAGCGATATCCAACTTTAGTTTCATCATTTCAATGTTTGGAACTACTGCGGATACTTTCATTTGTATTCCCGCTATTGCAAATGGTTTCATACTTAATTCTTTTAACGTTTGCCTATTCTTCCTTTATTGTTTGATAGTTTTTATTAAAAAACAAATCGCAACTTCGATCTAATAGTAAATGATCTTCTTTCAAACTTAGTTAGACTAGTCAAAAACTAGCTAACCTTTTTCTTATGGCGCATAATAAATCATAACTCATTGAAAGTAAGCAATAAAATCCGTATCTCTATTGAGCTTAATATAATTCCAAACCATCCTTAATCAATAATTCCAGCTTTGGCTTTTCTCTAGAAATTCCAGAAAGCCATTGGTTAATTTCTTTTTTCAATCCACCTTCATCACTAATTTCTATTATCTCTAATAACAGTAACCATTCGTATGGATAATTAACTTTACATTCTTCGAAAATTTCAATTAACATCTCCTTCTTGGAATCACCTTCCTCTCTAAGATTTCTGAGGTTTGCATACCTCGATTCGCGCAAAAAGTCCAATTCGGATTTTACAGGTTTAATCGTTACTGTTTGTGATACATCTAAGTAGTCAGGAAAAGAGTTAAAGTCGGCAGCACCAGAGTAACCAGAGGTTATATCATTTCCAATAACCATATCAAATACACCATACGACGGTTTAAATAAAATTTCTTTTTGATAACTAACAGTACATTCATCGAATTGAATGAGCATTAATTTTCCTTGTACATTTCTCACACCTGTAACCATAACTCCTTTAACTTTTATACCGCTTTCAAACTGAAAAGAGATCGACCTGCCCTCTTGAAACTTATTAACCTTAAGATCAGCCGGTCCCATATCCTCTATTGGCATATTCACACCCAACATATTTCCCAAAGGAGAACTAAATCCGTGAAAATGATCCTTTATCCCATGACCAATTAATTCTTTTTCACGATAAGATATTGCTGTGGGGCCTTCTGTTCTAAAATAGATTACTTCCCCAATCGAATTTCTAATTGTGCTAACAAACTTCCCAGAAACCTGAACACCAGAGCTCAACTCAACTGTCCCTAATGTACCAGAACTCACCAATTTCAAGATACTTCTACTTCCCCCTTTTCTAACACTTAACGTATTAGCAAATTCTTCAAGGACAGCCATAAGATGAGAAAAACTTTCCGCCACAAAGAGATGCGGCTGTGGACGTGTAATGTCAAAGCTCTGAAATGCAGCGTCAATACTATAAGGTATTTTCTTTACTTCTTTATCGAACACGAACCTACTCTCTCCAATTGAGGATAACAACCCGGCGCCATATATTTTAGGATCCTCAAATGTCCCAATTAATCCGTATTCTACTGTCCACCATTGTAAATTTCGTACCTGAGCCATTTCAGAAGGTTCAACATCCTTTTCTTGTAATTGCTTAACTAATGCGTGCGCTTCTTTTAATTCATCTTTATCCACTCCATCTGCCTCTTTCAAAATGGACAATCTTCTTACTGCTTCATAAATTTCCATATCATGGCCAGACAAAATTGCCTTGGCTCCTATTTCTCCCATTCGTCTTAAATACTCAGCATAATCGGGATTAGCTATAATCGGAGCATGACCTGCAGATTCGTGAATAATATCGGGAGCGGGAGTATATTGGATGTTTTCCAATTGCCTCATATCAGAAGCAATTACTAATACTTTAAACGCTTGAAACTCCATAAATGCATTAGGGGGTATAAAGCCATCAACTGCCACAGCAGCCCAACCAATCTCTTTTAGAATGCGGTTCATACCATACATATTAGGGATAGATTCAATATCAATTCCCGTCCGCACCAAACCATCTAAGTAAGACTTATGAGCTACACGAGAAAGAAAGCTTATGTTTTTTTTCATAACATACCGCCAAACCGCCTGATTAATCGAAGTATATTGATTATAGTTCTGTGGCTTTATGAATTTTTTCAAATGACTAGGCAGCCGATCAATAAGTGGATTACTTTCTATTTTATTATCCAACCCCATTACAAGTGCATTAAAGTTAAATAGGCTTTTTTTACTTGATTACTTTCAAGATACTGTTTGGCCAATCGCATTATATTTTCTTCAAAATACCTGACTTCACTATTCTGAATAATTGCTCGGATTTTCTTCGTATTCGAAAACTCTTCTTTTTCCTTCTCTGATGGTATGCAACTAATACCGCCCAATTTCCCTAAATCATTACCCGATAAAAAAACAGAGCGCACAATTTTTTTTGGCAATGCGTCAACACCTATTCCCGTTTCCCGAGATGGTTTTTTAATTCCAAACAAAGCATCTTCCTTGGCTCTAATATAATTATCACCACCCATCCTCGCCACCAAGTCAATTTTATCAGAAATTATTCTGTTGTCAGAATCAACTAGGCTGTTTTTATAATGTATCCTTACCGCCTCACAAATAACCAGTGCACCAGAACCACCATTCTCACCAAGCTCTTTAATATCATTAACAATACATTCAAAGCTAACTGGTGCCTCTTTCACTCTTGGAGGAAGTACTTTATCTGACTTAACTTCTCTTAATCCGGCTTTAATAAATTCATTTACCCCACTCTCATATTCATTACTAGTTAGAGACATTTGCTCTACCATCTTGTGACTAACAAGATTAATTACTACCTCTGGATGCATCTTCACATTTTTGAATGTATCCTTAACAGTGTTATCTCTTAATCGACGCACAGTTGAAAAAACAAATATTAATGGGTCGATGCTGAAGACATTAAAAAAGCTAAATGGGCTTAGGTTTACATTCCCATTTAAATCTATACTGCTAACAAAGGCTATCGGCCTTGGCGCGACAAACCCCGTTATTAAGCCATATAGCTTATCTACTTCAAAGTCTTCTATATCATTAGACGTTACCATTTAACTATTTGAAATTATTTTAGAACGAACTTCACCAAAACCAACTCGAATATCATCTTTAAAAGAATACCCTCTCATAATGATTGAATCGCCATCCTCGATGTACTTCCTTTCCAATCCACAAGAAAGAGATATTGACTTGGCACCTCCTTCTGTTATTTCTAATAGCGAGCCCAAGCTATCTTTTCTAGAACCACTTATTGTTCCAGAGGCCATTATATCTCCTACATTTATATTGCATCCATTAATAGTGTGATGTGCGAGTTGTTGCGCATAATTCCAATACAATGTTTTGTAATTGGTCGTTGTAATTAAACTCTCCTTTTGATTATCAGGCTGCATATAAACCTTTAGGTTAATATCTAAATGATAATCACCATCACATTCTAAATATGGAAGCAATTCTTTCTCATCAGAAATTGACTTGGTACTAAAAGGATTCAACGCTTCCAATGTTACAACCCAAGGCGAAATAGAAGAGGCAAAGTTTTTTCCTAGAAACGGTCCTAATGGTTTGTATTCCCAGCTTTGTATATCCCTAGCCGACCAGTCATTAAAGAGCACCATACCAAAAATATACTCTTCTGTTGAGTCAATATAAATTTGCTCTCCTTGCTCGGTCTCCTTTCCAATAATAAATGCTAATTCTAATTCAAAATCCAGAGCATTTGTTGTAGCCAATATAGGTGAATCACTTCCAATAGGTAAAATTTGACCTATTGGTCGCTTAATATTAGTACCCGAAACTACTATCGAAGATGCCCTACCATGATAAGCAATAGGCATATGTTTCCAATTGGGCAGTAATGGATTATTATTATCTCTAAATAATTTACCCACATTAGTTGCATGTTCTTTACTGGAATAAAAGTCTGTATAATCACCGATTTTTACTGGAAGATGCATTCTAGAACTTTGTCTATCCACCAACAATTCATCTTTATTATCATACAATATTCCGTGCGTGCACAACTCACTTTGAATAATTTCTCTAACTCTATTCGTGACTTTTTTTCCAAGTCCGATAAATGGATTAAGTACTATTTGTGATAATGTATCCTTCAAATCTATCGCACCAAATATTCCTTTCTTCTCTGCCTTTTTAAGATCAATAATAAAATCTCCTATTGCTATTCCTATCCTCTTGTTTCCTGATGAATATGAGAACACCCCATAAGGCAAATTATGAATAGAAAAATCTGATTCTGACGATATGTTAATCCAGTTTTTTATAATCTAGTTCTTTAATAATTATGACTTAATACAATGGAACCATTTCAACTATAATGTTCCTCTTTTCTTTTGTTCTAATTCGATTGCTTCGAACAGCGCTTTGAAGTTTCCTTTACCAAAAGATCTCGCACCTTTTCGTTGTATGATTTCAATAAACATTGTTGGTCGAGGTCCTATGGGTTTGGTAAATATTTGCAGTAAATAACCATCTTCATCCCTATCTACTAATATTCCTAATTCTTTTAAAGATTCCATTTCCTCATCTATTTCAGCTACTCTCTCAATTACTGTTTCATAATATTCTATTGGTACTTTTAGAAACTCTACCCCTCTCGACTTTAACCCCCTAACTGTCAAAACTATATCATCCGTTGCCATGGCCAAATGCTGTATTCCTTCTCCTTCATAGAAATCTAAATATTCTTCTATTTGTGAACGTTTTATTCCATTTGCAGGCTCATTAATTGGAAACTTTACTTTTTCATTTCCATTACTCATAACCTTGCTCATTAAAGCAGTATAATCGGTAGATATATCGTTATCATCAAATGAAACAATTTGATTAAACCCCATAACCTTCGAATAAAACCCCACCCAGACGTTCATTTGTCCCCAACCAACATTACCTACCATATGATCAATGTATTTTAATCCTAATGATGTTGGTTTATAAACTGGGTTCCAAGGTATATATCCGGGTAAAAACACCCCTTTATAATCTTTTCTTTCAACAAAAACATGAACGGTTTCCCCATAAGTATGAATACCTGAGGTAATTACTTTACCACTACTATCTGAACTAATTGAAGGTTCAAAGTATGCTTTAGCCCCTCGTTTAATTGTTTCTTCAAATGATTTTGTGGCATCGTTCACCATAAGAGCGACTACCTTAATACCATCACCATGAATATCTATATGACGACCAATATCTGTATTGCTTTTTAACGGAGAAGTAAATATCAATATAATTTTACCTTGTTGAACTACATAAGATTCTCTTATAGAATCACCTGTAGACAAACCAGAATAAGCTAATGGTTGAAAGCCAAAAGCCGACTGATAATAGTGGGCCGCTTGAAGTGCATTACTAACATACAATTCTACATAATCAGTTCCGGCAAGGGGTAGAAAATCATTACTCTGTGTATCTATTTTCATTTCAACCAAGATTTATAGTATTCGTCATCTCCAAAATCTATTGCTTCTTGTGTTAGCATAAATGGCCTAAAAGGATCAACCATTACCGCCAATTCCTCAGTTCGTTTTTCGCCTATGCTTTTTTCCACAGTACCAGGGTGAGGACCATGTGGAATTCCTGCAGGATGAAGTGTGAAATCACCTTTATTAATATTCTTTCTACTCATAAAATCTCCATCAACATAATACAGTACTTCATCAGAATCTATGTTACTATGATTATATGGGGCAGGAATAGCCTGCGGATGATAATCAAACATTCTTGGACAAAAAGAGCACACAACAAAATTATTTCCCTCAAAAGTTTGATGTACTGGAGGAGGTTGATGAATACTCCCTGTAATTGGTTCAAAGTCATGAATAGAAAAGGCATATGGGAAATTATAGCCATCCCATCCTACAACATCAAAAGGATGATTAGCATATACAACTGTGTGTAAAATGCCACTCTTTTTTATTTTAATTACAAATTCCCCAGACTGATCTATGCTCTCCAGATTACTTGGCAACCTAAAATCACGTTCACAGTAAGGAGCATGTTCCAATAATTGTCCATTTCTATTTCGATAGCGACTCGGAAATACAATAGGGCTATTAGATTCCAACACCAACAATCTATTTCCTGGGGTACTAAATTTAATTTTATAAATTACACCTCTTGGAATAATTAAATAATCACCCTCTGTAAATTCTATTTGACCAAATTGTGTCTTGAGCACACCACCACCCTCGTGTACAAAAAGCAACTCATCAGAGTTAGCGTTTTTGTAAAAGTATTCTTCCATCGATGTTGTTGGTGCTGCGCACCCCAATGCGAGATCATCGTTATAAAATAAAATTTTTCGACTTTCAAGGAATCCATCTTCACTTGGAATTTCAAAACTCCCGATCCTTCTCGATTGTATATTATTTCTTACAGCAGAAATAGGAGCAACATTTATTTCTCCCTTAATTTCCTTTATTTGTGTTGGCGGGTGAATATGATATAAAAGAGATGAGTTCCCAGAAAAACCCTCCGTACCAAATAGTTCTTCATGATAAAGCAGCCCGTTTTTGTCTCGAAAAACAGTGTGTCTTTTTCTTGGTATTTTTCCTATAGTATGATACAATGACTATTCAGTTAACTTGTTTCTAATAATATTATACGATAATGAGATTGTATAGTTATTCAACTATTGAAAATGATACTATTATCCTAATGAATTACAATAGTACTAAACCTATATGCTCTTTTATAATTCGGCAATAACTAATTATATATACTTTCCAGAAGTATATTGCAGGTAAGAATTTTAACGCAACCATTCCTGTTTAACTAGTTAGGTAAATGAAAAAAACTGATTAAAATCGTTTTCCCATTGCATTACTAATTAGAACGATACCACGCATTTTCACAATTCAATAATCAATTGAGATAGTAGAAATTTGCAGTAAAGGTTCAGACCTTAACGCACCTTCTCTTATAGGGTTTCTGTCAGTCCAAAATTTGGATATCCTTACAATGTTCCAACATGGAACTTGCCATTTTAAATGATAAAGGTTTCCAATAAACGGCCTTAAAGCCTTTTTTAATTAATTCAACTTCTTCTACCTCTTGTGATGTCAAAAGAATAGTTGGTGGTATGATTCAACTCTGTTCCTGTATATTCTTTTACGAAGTCTTGGCGGGTTTTGATAGCCGCCTCAGAGTAGTCATCATTTTTATCTCTAGGAATCGTTACACGATTCAAATCTTTAGTAGAAAC